>JAQBRT010000003.1 GCA_028286345.1 Candidatus Saccharimonadota bacterium | reverse complement strand
GCACAACACTAGTCTGTCAGAACGGCAGTGGCCTACTCGCTGGCTGTACCAACATATACGCCCAAACTAATGACACCACTAACTTCATCCGCAACCAGACAGCTGCCCAGACCGGTAACTTTAATGTCTTTGCATCAAGTAACGTTGCTGCCCAGATCCGTGGCGCATCTGGCCAGGACATTGCCCAGTTCCAGAACAATGCAACTGGTGCAGTAGTGGCAAGCATCGACGGCACCGGCAAGTTGACCTCAACCGGCATTACCTCAGCTGGAGCCGCCGTTTCACTCAACGACAACTCCAACTTCAACACCAGCATAAACACTGGTACAAGCACTGGCACAGTCAGCATCGGTAGCACTAGCAACACTGGCTTTACGGTCGAGGCCGGCACTACTGCCACACTGTTTAACAGTGCCTCGGCCCATACCCTCCAATTTGCAACTGGTGCAGCTACCCAAGCTGTTACTATCGGCTCCAACAACGTTAATAGCACCTTGGCACTTCAGGGGGGTAGCTCGGTAACCATCGCTGGCCCAACCACAATTAACGGCGGTTCAAGCACGGCTAGCACAACTATTGGCAACACTTCAGCCGGCGCTTTCAGCTTGCTTAGCGGTGCAAACAGCGCCATCAGCGCTGGCGCAACTCACACATTGCAAGTTACTTCTAGCAACTTCAACGTCGCTACAACTGGCGCCGTTACGGCTGGTACCTACAACGGCATAACGGTGGCATCAGCCGCAGATGGCTTTACTCTGGCCGGCGGCACGGCTAGCCGCACCTTGACCGTCACAGGTGCAGATATCACTATTGGCAGCACTATCAAGCCAACCAGCACTGGCGCCTTGACTGTCCAATCAAATGGCACCAACACTTTGACGCTCGACGCCGGCGGCCCAAGCACCGTTGAGCTCGGCCGCACCAATGCCAGTGGCGTTAATATTGGTAAGGGTGGCAACCCAACAACCAACTACGGCTCCTTTACTTCACAGCAACTGCTCACTGGCCAGCTTGGTTTGACTATCACCGGCGCCGCAGCTTCGATCAACGACTCCAGTAACTTCAATACCAGTATTAACGGCGGTACCAGCACCGGCACGGTCAGCATTGGTAACACGGCAACGACTGGCTTTAGCCTCGAAAATAACGGTGGCAACACCACAGCTTTGTTTAACGGTGGCACTGCCCACGCTATCCAGTTTGCTACTGGTGCAGCCGCCCAAACTGTAACCATCGGTTCAACCAACACTAGCAGCACACTAGCTTTGCAAGGTGGCAGCTCGGTAACCATCGCTGGCCCAACCACAATTAACGGTGGTTCAAGTACGTCTAGCACCACCATTGGTAACTCCAGCGCCGGTGCCTTCAGCCTACTCAGTGGTGCTAATAGCTCAATTAGTGCTGGTGCAACCCACACACTGCAAGTCACTTCAAGCAATTTTAACGTTGCTACCACCGGCGCCGTTACGGCTGGCACCTACAACGGCATTACGGTCGCATCTGCTGCCGATGGCTTCACGCTGGCCGGCGGTACTACTAGCCGCACCTTGACCGTCACAGGTGCAGATATTACTGTTGGCAATACCATCAAGCCAACCAGTGCTGGCACGTTGGCAGTGCAGTCAAATGGGGCAAACACTTTGACGCTCGACACCGGTGGTGCCAACTCCATTCAGATTGGTAGCACCAACGCCAACAGCGTGACGATCGGTAACTCAACTAACAGCACTGCTGTCAGTATTAACGGTGGTACCGGTGCCTTGGGCATTGGTACAGATGCCTTTGCTCGCACGATTAGCATTGGTACAGGTGCTGCTACCCAGACAGTCAACATTGGTTCAACCAACTCTGGTGTCACCACATTGCAGAGCGCTGGCGGTATTCTTGTTAAGGGTGCCAGCAACATCTTCGATAACACTCCAGGTGCAACCAGCACCAGCTCACTTGTCCGCTTTGGTCCAAATGCCATTGCCAGTGGCTCTGCCAGCGGTACATACCTTGGTGTTAACCAGACAACTGGTGCTACTGCCGACTTCCTGAACTTCCAGGTTAACGGCACTTATAAGCTCAAGGTCGACAGCACTGGTTTGGTAAGCACAGCCCAAGGCTTTGCTGTTGGGGCTACCACTGGCGGTACATATACTTGTAGCTCTGGCCAAATCCTAACTGGCGCTAACTATGCCGGCGGTATTGCCGCTACCGGTGGTACCTGTTCCAGCCCATCAGGCTTTGTTACTTTACAAAATGCCTACGACAACTCAGGCACGTCTGCCCCACAGATCACGCTGAGCAGCACCTACGGCGGCCTCAAAATTTACGATAACGCGACGCCACTTGGTGCCAGCCTGTTTACTGTTGCCAACGGTAACGGTACGCCTGGTACAACTAAGTACTTCGATGTTACCGCCAGCCAGATCAGCACCGCCGGTGTCTTGAACGTCAACGGTACGGGTACTACTACTATTGCCGGCAAGCTCGACCTGACCAACACCACGAATAGCTTGTCGGCAGCCGGGCCAGTTGTCATAACTGGCTCTACCGGTGTGCTCAAGGTTGGTAGCAGCAACCAGTTCCAGGTTAATGCAACCGGCGATGTTAGTACTACGACAACCCTAACTGTTGGTACAACCGGCGGCGCTAACCCAGAATACCTGGTAGTTGATTCCGGCGGCCGCGCAACTTTCACGTATAACGGTAGCAGTAACGCCGATGTTGCTAGCTTTATCATCAACAACAAGAATGCTGGTGGTGGCACATCGACCATTAGTGCCTCAACCTACAACCTTGCTGGTGTTACTAATGCTAGTGGTACAAACATCACTAATGCCCTCAACTTTAATAGCATTGCCAGTGCACCAATTACGGGCAACACATTCCGTGGCCTGTACTTCGGCACCGGCTACAACGATATCCTGAACTACAACGGCAACCAGCTGATCAGCGGCACCGGCAAGCTCCAGAACTTTGCTGTCGATTCAACCGTTAACTACAGCAACTTAACCCAGGTTGGTGCTTTGGTCGGTGGTAGCATCGCTGGCGGCTTTGGTGACATTATTCAGACTGGTACCAGCCGCATTCAGACCGCAGCCTCAATCAAGGGCGACAGTTTGGCTATCGGCACATCCAGCTACAACAAGTTTACTGTCGACAACAGCGGTAACGTTGTTGAAGTCGGCAGCTTAACACATGGCGTCACTGGCCAATTGATAATTGATAGTTCTGGTAACTACAGCAGTTCCGGTAGCCTATTCCTGACTGGCAATGGCTCGACAGGCACCCAGCTTAAAGTCAGCGGCGTGCCAAGCTCTAGCACTACCCAGCCATTGGTCCAATTTGGCGCGGCACTTAGCGGCGGTAGCGCAAACGGCACCTGGCTTGGGATTGGTGCCGGCACGAGCACGGCTGACCTTCTGAACTTACAGGTTGGCGCTGTTCCAGCCAGCGTCTTTAAGGTCACCAATACCGGCGCACTAACTGCAAGTAGTACTGCCCAGTTTGGCGGTAACATCAGTAACACCGCTGGCACAGTTAGCGGTGCTGCCGGCTTCTTGTACAACGGTAGCGCCAACACCACTGGCTTTGTCCTGCGCAGTAACGGTACAGCCTATGTCGGTGCAGCAATCCAAGGCAGCGATGGTGCCGGCCAGTTCATCCGCAACACGCCAGCCGCAACCTCCGACAACATCATCATGCCAACCGCAGCCGCTATCGTCTCGCTGACAGTTAAGGGCGCAAACGTAGCCTCGGCAGCGAACACCCTTGAAGTCTATAACTCCGGCACCACCCAAAACCTGCAAGCCTACTTTGACTCTACTGGCGCACTGTTCCTCAACCAGCGGCTAAACGCCAGCAGCGTTGTAGATGTTGGCACTAGCGGCGCCCGTTTTGGCACCGGCTACTTTACCTCCAGCTCAACCACCACAGGGCTTGATGTCAGCGGTACAGTCCTGAGCGTTAACCAGCTGCAGTTCGCTAACAGTGCAAACGCAACTATCAGCGTTGCCCAGAGCACTGGCGCGACCGCTGGCCGTAACGTTTCTATCTCCGCTGGTGCTGGCGGCAGTACCGGTGCGGTTGGCGGTAACTTGTCGCTGACTGCTGGAGCTGGTACTGGCAGTGGCCAAAACGGCGGCGATACCACAATCGACGGTGGTGCTTCAGGTGGCGGTGCCGGTACTAAGGGTGCCGTGAAGATCCAAGGCGGCGGAGGCAATGTTGTCATCGGCACCAACACGGTAACAGCCACCAACACTGTCGAAATCGCCAGTACCCCAACCAGCGCCGCTGGCGGCAACGCCCTAAAGGTTGGCAGTACTCTCACTGATGCTGCCGATAACGCCAACACCTTTAATGGCATCCAGGGTGGTATTACGGCTGGTGGCTCAGGCGTTAACTACACCGGCTCACTGTTTGGTGGTAACTTCTCAGCTGTCTTTGCCAGTGGTACCGCCAGCAAGACTGCCTCAGCCATTTACGGTTTGCAAGGCGGAGTCACTCACAACAGTACCCAGGCCACAGATGCTGTTACCAACGCCTACGGTGGCAACTTCACGGTCACTAACAGCAACGTCGGTACTATCGGTACGGCTTATGGCGTCAACGCCGGCGTCATCAAGAGCGGTAACGGCGTTATCACCACCGCCTACGGCCTCTACACCAAGCTCCAGAACACCAACGCTACTGGTGCTATCACCACAGGCTATGGTGTCTATGTCGATGTTCCGGTCACCACTGGTGCCATCACTAACTTCTACAGTGGTATTTTCCGCGGCGGTAATGTTGGTATCGGTGTTACCGCGCCAGCTGGCTTGCTATCTGTTGGTGCCGGTGCCGGTACTAACGGCGCTTTCCAGGTTGATAACAATGGTAACTTGATCGTTGGCCAGACCGTCACCGGCAACGCCGATGTCACTGTCCAGGCCGGTGGTGCCACCAACAACTTGAGCCTCAAAGCTACCGGCACAGCCACCGCGCTGCTCGACACAACTGGCGCTGGTACGGTCACGATTGGTGCAACTGCCACAGCCATAGGTATCGGTTCAACTAGCACCGCCCGTTCAATTTCTATCGGTAACAACACCGGCTCGACTGGCTTGAACCTGACCGCCGGCAGTAACGGCCTGGTTGCTACCAGTACGGCTGGTGCCAGCCTGACTGCCGGTGCTGCTTCTACAGCCGCCCTGGACACTGGTGCTTCCGGAACGATCAACATCGGTACTAGCAACAACTCCAAGACTATTCAGATTGGCAGCACCGCCAACGCCGTTACACAGACGATCGGCATTGGCAATAACTCAACGGCCGCCTCTGTTACTAACACCACCATCGGCGGTACGACTACTGGAAGCACCCTGATCCTGCAAGGTATCAACACCAAGACTACATACGACTCACTGGGCCTCGCCAACAAAGCGACCACCGACACCAGCAGCGCCTTCACTATTCAGAACAGCGTTGGCGCCGGGCTGTTTACGGTTAACACCACTAACAGCAACAGCGGCACTAACTTGATGACCAACGGCGGTATCGAAAGTTTGACTGGCTGGAGTGCTTACGGCGCCGCTACTGCTAACCTCGCTAACGCGGCCAATGAATTCATCAGCGGTGTAGCCGGTGGTAAGGCTACCCTCAGCGGTGCCAGCTCCGGCCTTAAGGGCACCACCAGCGCCCTAGCTGCCAGTACCACCTACCTGATTAGCTTTACGGCCAAGGCCGCCGCTGGTAGCGCTTCCGACTATGCCGCCGCCATCCTCTTCAACAGCACGAGTGTCGATGCCGGTACGGGTGCCGTTAACGGCTGTACCAGCCTGACAATAACCACTACATTCCAGAAGTTTAGCTGTACCTTTACAACTGGTAGCACCAACACGTTCACGTCACCATCACTGGCCATCTACGAAGTTGGAACCACCGGCACAACGCTCTACGTCGACAACGTTTCAATCATCGCCCAAACCGCCACGAACACCCTGACCGTTTCACAAGTAAAACTCGGTGGTGCTGCCGGCCAGGGCCTCTCACTCCTGACGCTTGATACGTTTGCCGGCCGGCCAACCACTAGTAGCACGCCAAACAGCGCGCTACTAGGCTCAATGTACTACGACACTACACTTGGCAAGATGCAGTGTTACGAAGCTACTGGCTGGGGCTACTGTGGTGCATCACCTGACGTATCCGTCAACCTAGTCCCTGAATACACCGGTGCCGTTTTGAACGGTAGCGGCATTGGTTCACTGACCTCTGACCTCTGTGCTAATGTCGGCGCCTTCACAGGCGGCTCGGCTATTAACTCAGGTGTCTGTTCAACCTCCGGCGACTTCTACAACTACTACAACTGGAGCACTATCCAGCCAACGAACCAGTCGTATAGCATCTACATACGTTACCAGCTGCCAGCTACCTACAAGAGTATTTCGGGCAACGTTTCATTGAACGCCCGTCGCACGGCCACAACCGGTGACGACGTAGCCTTTAGTATGTACAACGCCAGTGGTACGCAGTGTGGTAGTACGGCTTCACTTAGCGGTGGTAGTGTGGCAGCCAACACCTGGGCGGCGCTAAACATCACTAACAACTGTAGCCTCGTTGCCAACGATATAATCCTGTTCAAGATTGATGTAACCGCCGTCGCTAGCGGTGGTGGTGCTGCCCAGCCAGTTTATGTCAGCAACCTAAGCTTCCTGGCGAAAGGCCAATAACCATGAAATATACTTACAAACCCCTACCTAACCGTCCGCCACCGTAAGCGGAAGGTTAGGGAACACAAAAACCGGGATTCAAAAACAAATAAAGGGAAAGCAGCAAATATGAAAAAAGACCGCAAAAAGCAAGACGACCGCCTCTTAAAGAGGCTGTCACGCGTGGAACGTAAAGAGCAGGAAAACCTGCGCAAAATGATCCTCAGCGACCCGATCTTTCAGACGGCCTAAAACTCCCTAAAAACAAACAACACACGGGAAACAAAAACGTGGTCTTAAATGTGACCACGTTTTTGCTGTTTTACAGAGAACGCTTATGTTAAAATAACAGGGTATTAGAGGGTAAGCCACAGGTACAAAAAACAGAGATGGATGATTTTAAGCGGTCGCGACCAACGCGCGCCCATACCGGGCGCTCATTTGATGCAGCTGCAAAACGCCCAACTCCTGAGTGGAACCCGGTGACCCGCCAGTGGTGGGTACCGCCAGTATCTGAGAAAGAGCAGGTGGGTGCAACGGCCAGCGAGCCCAAGCCGGCCGCCGTCGAGCGCCCGGCACCAAAGCGCCGAGACCCAGCCCATCATGTTAACCGTCCCAAAAAAACCACGGTCACAATCAATTTCCGTTTGCCGTACCACATCTCCAAAGAGGTGGTCATGCTGGCTATCAAAAACGGCCCCAAGCGCCCACGTAACCGAATAGGCAAGACAGTCTATGATACTTTGCGAATTGGACGATGGCCACGGTATAGCTTTTCGATACTGTCGTTTGCCTTGGTGTTTGTATTACTGCTTGAGGTTGCCATGCCATTCCTTGACCATCGATGGCAATCAACCGCCTATGCTTTAAGCACTGATGATATGGCGGTGGTTGCAAAAACAGACGACGATATGGCTGCAAACTTAAAGTTTGATAGTCAAAGCAGCGTCTTCAACTTTGCCGCGACACAGGCCACACAGCTCGATGGTGGCAATGCCGTTACGGGAGGCGGCACCGTTATGAGTGCCACGATTGCACAAGATATCACCAAGGGTGTGAGTATTACCGATGCTCAAACGCAAGCAGAGATAAAGATTTCACCTCTGTTTGGGGCGATGCAGGGACGCCAAAATAAAAACCAGGTTAGCTTTCCGATCGACGGTAGTAAAACTGTTATTTACACGGCTCAAGCGAGCGGGATAAAAGAAGATATTTTATTGAAGCAGAGGAGTGCTGACACGCTTCGTTTTAAATATAAGCTTGGTTTGGGAGTTACGTATGCTGCCAGAATTTTGAATGATGGTTCACTTGGTATTTACGGAAGTAGCACGTTGCCAACTACCATCAGTACGAGTACCGCGCAAGATGCAGCATTGGCCAAAAAACTTCAACAACAATCCAAAAAAGATAAACTGTTATTTATTATTCCTGCACCGACTATTCGTCAGGCAGAAGGCCCGCTAGCTAGCGGCGTAAAAGCGACATATAGCCTGAAGAATGATGAGTTAACTGTTACGGCAGTACACCTCAAAAAAGCAAATTATCCCCTGAGTATTGACCCTACAGTACAAATCTCGACAACTGCTGAGTTTTATCGCAACACTAGCGTAGAGTCAAACGCTGACTTTAATGTCACCGGTAACAAAATTACCCGTGGAGCGCTTACGGGCGGTACCCCAAATAGCTGGACAAATGGTGGTAACTCACTCAATCAAGCACGATTTTTGGCTGGAGCAACTGCCTTTAATGGTTACATGTATGTTGTCGGTGGCGTTGGTGGTACAACTACGTCAAATATTACCGGCAGCAATACCAATATGGTCGAGTACAGCCAAATTTCCGCGACCGACCCTTCAATAGCAGCGGCTACCTACTCCCAGGCAAGCACCGGTGGCACGGTCAGCAGCCCATCAACGCTGGGTTCATGGTTAGCAGGTAATAATAGCGGTCTTCCCTCAGGAGGCTTATCCCGGTTCCAGCTGGTTGGCTACAAAGGATTTCTATACGCCATTGGCGGCTCAACCACAGACGACACATGCAGTACTCTTTCGACTACCGTTTACTATGCATCCGTACAAGTTAACGGCGTACTCAGTAACTGGTCAACAACTGATGCGCCCGGCACGGCCCGTTGTGATTTTGGCCTGGCTGCCTACAACGGCAAAATCTATATTGCTGGCGGTAAAACTGCCAGCACAGCAACTGGCACAGCAGATGTAAGCTATGCGACGGTTAACCCGGACGGAACACTTACATGGACGAACAGTACCTTAGCAACGGGCGCACCAAACAACACGAATGCAGTTAACTTGCCAGCAGCTCGCTACGGCGGCGATATGCAAGCCTACAACGGCTATTTATACATGGTTGGCGGGAACCTGAACGGTACGCTAACAAATACAGTGCTCTATGTTGCCCTTAACGATGATGGAACTATTTATGGTACCGGTACTAGCAACTGGCTCAGCACCAATGTATTTACAACGGCTCGTGAAAATTTTGGCGGTACATATACTACGGTAAAAAATGGATATATCTATTTATCAGGGGGGTGTAAGACTGTCGTGTCTGCTACCTCAAACTGTAGCAGCTCTGCAGACTCCATGAGTGACAATCAGCTTGCCCAGATTAACGCCGATGGTAGTCTCGGGCAATGGGCCACAACCACATCCCTCACCGGAGCGCGTGTTGGGGGTGCCGAGATTGCCTGGAGGGGCACGATCTATAGCCTATTTGGGTGCGTGACAACCGGCACTACCAGCCTGACTTGTGCTACGACGCTGGCAGCTAATCAGTACGCAACAGTTAATACGCCAGGACAGGCGAGCGTCTTGACCAGGCTAGTCTCAACTGCCAGCCCTAATCAAATACTGCCTATAAGTGTCTTTGGCTCATCCGCCGCAGTACTCAATGGCTATATATACGTCGTCGGTGGCTGTATCACTAACACCTGTGGTTCAGGCAACCCAAATGTCACAAACCAAACCTACTACGCACCCATTCAGACCGATGGCACACTTGGTTCTTGGGCAAACACATCGACAGCCACTATTAACGGAACTGGCCTCAATAGCGGTGTTGCCGAAACATCTCTCGTAGCTGCAAACGGTAATTTATATGCATTTGGCGGGTATTATGACGGCGGCACCACAGGCGACTTAGCCACTGCCTGGACCGTTACTCCGAGTGCATCAACTGGCGCGCTGCCCGGTGCATGGACATCCATGACCGGCGGTATCGGCACAGCACGCCACGCTGTTAGCGCTATTTACTACAAGGGTTCATTCTTATTGTTTGGTGGGTGTATTGCAAGTGGTGGCTTTGGGTGCAGTAGCTACTCCCAGCTTGTGACCCGTTACACCGTTTCCGGAACAACGTTGACCAGCGGAGGTAACCTAACCAACCAGCTGCCAACTTCAGCTGGTGCCCCAAATGCTGCCATGGGCTTGGCTTTTTATAATAACCGTGTGTACCTGTGTGGTGGAGCGGCAAGTGCGCAGGGCCAGACGCAGCGCTGTATCTACACGACATTGTCGTTGTCAGGAGCCAATGTCGATGACAGTGCTTGGTCATTCGTTACTGCACTCCTGAACTACGAGCCAGGTGCCGTGAGTACTGCGAACCACCCGATTCGTCGTAACCAAGCCTATGCAGCAAACGGTTACCTCTACGTATTTAGTGGTCACGATGGCCAGAACAATGTCTCAATCGGTACAATTAATATCGGTAAAATTGCTAGCGGTGGCGACATAGCCCAATCAGACATGACCATTTCGACCACCCAGTTTACAGCTAAATGGGATACCGCAAGTGCATTTGCAAACGGTAACATCTATACCGTTGGTGGCTGTATCGCCGGCAATCCTCCTACAACTTGTTCGTCGCGCGATAACCACACCGAATACTTTCAGATTTATAATGCCACTAACTCTGCAACCCGATCTGTAGCAAGTACAACAGCATTGGGAACCGCCTACACGGGTGTGGCTGCCGCTGCCTACAAAGGCTATTTATATCTTGCTGGTGGCTGTAATAGCTTTACAGGAACAAACTGTGGTAGTACAACCACCACCACACAGTATTCTGCAATTAATCCCGATGGGTCCTTGGCAGCTTCGTTCACAAATGGACCGGCTTTGGGGCAGGCAAGAGGTTTCGGGTGCATGGTGGCGCTCAACGGCTCACTCTATTACATAGGTGGCTACAACAATGGTCCGCCACAACCCGATGTCTATATCAGCAATATCACCAGTGGTGTGCCGGGTAGCTTTACCACGAGTACTGCACTGGGCACGAACCGTGGGGCTACATCATGCGCAACCTATAATAATCGCATTTATGTCGTTGGTGGACAGACAGGTAATGCTATCGGAAACGTAAGCAACAACTACTATTACAGCTCATCGTTGCCGAGTGGTGGTACTACAATTAGTTGGACGCTTAATAGTAGCAACACTTTTACCACGGCCCGGAGTTATCTTAGCGTTGTGGCGGTTGCGGGCTACCTGTATGTCATGGGAGGTTTTGATGGCAGTAACACGCTTGGCGACGTGCAATTCTCACAGATTAATACCAGCACTGGCGATCTTGGTACCTGGACGTTTGCAAACGACCTCCCATACAAAATGCGAGCCGCGGCTGCGTATGCCGCTAATGGATACATATACCTGATGGGCGGCTCTACGGGTGCCAGTACCGGGTGCCTTAATACGACGTATGTAGCAAGTGTCGGCAGTAGTGGTTATATCGGTGCCTGGACACAAGGTGTTGCAACCAGCTTTAGCGCACGTTTTGGTATAGGCACTGCATATTACAATGGCTATTACTACATGATTGGCGGAGCTGATTGTACTGCCACACCTGTAATTCAGACGACAAACTATTATACTGGCGAACAATCCCAGGCAATCCGCAGCATCTTTACCCGTTATATTGACCTTGTTGGTGATGCAACGCCACAAAAATTTGTCATTAACGGTGGTAATGCTCAGGTGAATGGCATTGATATTGACTATTGGCGCATGCGCTACCAGTCATGCCGTATAGGCAATGTTGGATCCGGCTTTGGGACGGTGACCAGTAATACAAACCTGCCATTCGGGCCAAATCCTTTTACTATGACTGCCTACAACACTTCCGGTGTGGATGAAGGCGTGGCTCGCTACTGGTCAATTACATTTGATATCGACCAGAGCCAATCTTTTGCGTTCATCGATAGCACGCAGCCCGCAATCACAGCCTACAGTTTCTACTATTCTCCCTCCGGCAACACCCGCCTGCGCAACGGCCGCATCTTCCAAGACCAGACAAAGCAGGGGTTAGACGCGCACCCATAGGCAAAATCTTGCCAAGTCCGCTATAATAGTACTTACGTTAAGAGCGTAATGTGAGCGCAGTAAATAAACACCGGCAATATGACGGAAATAAAATTCAGAACACCAGAGGTAATCGCAGCAGAAGAGCAGGCCAGGAAGGCCGCGCTCCAACAGGCTTTTGCCAGCCGCCAGCCGGTTGCTATACCAACGGTTGAGCGGCCCGTGGTGCCTCAGTGGAACGAACTCGCCACGCCAGCTGTTCCTGCCCCAACACCGGTCGCGGAAGCATCGGCGGCTACAGCCACAACGGTCTCGATCAACATCAGCTTGCCAACTATTAGTGCCGACAAGGCCAAGAACATCACGCTTAAGCTTTTAGGAGCCGCTCAGGCGGCCGTAAAACACTCTAGGCCATATCTGACGCATCTCCAGCAAAAGGCGGCCCTAGCGGCCCGTCACATGCCTTATCGGTCGGTGGCCAAGGCCAGTGCTGTGCTGGCGCTGGGTATTGGACTGGTTGCTGGCAGCAACCACCTCTGGCAAAATCACCAAACTGCCCGGCAGGAAGCACTGACCGCCGCTGCCACGGCCAAGGTCAAACAACAGTCGACCGTTACCGTAAAACCAGCCTTTAAGCCAGTTACCCCGGCTGCAAAAACCGAGCTGGCCGATGGCGAAGCAGGGAAGACCTCCTACGACACTGCCAAAAAGACCTTTAGTTACGCTGACAGCATCAAGGGTATGGATATTACCGTCAGCCAACAGCCGCTACCGACCAGCTTTGGCAGTGCCGAGAAAGCTGTCACCAGCATCGCTAAAAGCCTCAGCGCCACCCAGGCGGTCGTGACTAACAGGGGTACAGGCTACATCGCCACTGACCCTAAGTCCCATGCCCAAACGGTGGTGTATAGCTTTAACAACCTGCTAATTTTCATTAATAGCCCGTTCAGCCAGCAGTCGGGAGACTGGAAAGTCTACCTCGAAAACCTTAAGCAGAATTAGCCACCTAAGACTAGTATTATACGGCTAGTTAACAGAGGGCAGAACAGCGGCTAGGTTGCACACAAATTGATGGTATACTTGAGCATAAGAGGAACCTGATGACACAAACAATGATCGCGGTGGTGAACCAAAAAGGGGGCGTCGGCAAAACCACGTCTACTATTAATATTGCCGCCCAGCTCGCCGAAGAGGGCAAGTCGGTTTTGCTCGTCGATCTTGACCCCCAAGGCAACGCCAGTAGTGGGCTTGGGATTTTAAAAGAAAAAGTCCGGGCAACATCATACGATGTGATTAGCGGAACGGTAAAACTAGCCGATGCCGTCCACGAAACCAACGTCGCACAATTATTTGTCTTGCCAACTACCGCCGACTTGGCCGGAGCCGAGATCGAACTGGTTGAACAACCAAAACGTGAGTTCGCGCTCAAGAAAGCTTTGGAGCTCGCCAGCTATGACTACATTTTTATTGACTGCCCGCCGTCGCTCGGACTTTTGACCATTAACGCCCTAACTGCCGCCGACCAAGTCCTGATCCCGGTCCAAGCTGAGTATTACGCACTCGAAGGCTTAAGCCAATTGCTCAACACTATCCAAGCGGTGCGCGGCAGCACCAACCCGGCGCTGGAGCTTTTGGGCATCGCCGTCACCATGTTTGATAAGCGTAACTCCTTAAGCGAGCAGGTACTGGCCGAAGTAAACCAGTACTTTGGCGATAAAGTATTCAAGACATTGATTCCACGTAATGTCCGCCTGGCCGAAGCGCCAAGTTACGGCCGCACCATTTATGAGCACGACCGCTGGAGCAAAGGCGCCCGCGCCTATAAAGCCCTAGCCAAAGAAGTCCTAAAGCGCACTACCTAGTTGAGGGTATTTAAGCGGCCGATTAGGCTTTCGAGTTCTTCATCGGATCCAAAAGCGAGTTCGAGTTTGCCGCCTCGGGCGGTGCGCTTAATGGTGACGGGTGTGCCGATGCGCTTGGAAAGTGCTTTGGTGGCCGGGGTTTCGTTAGAAACACGGGCTTTAGCGGTGCCAGCATCGGTGGCGGCGCCAGACTTAACACCGGTAGCGTAGCGCTCGGCTTGGCGGACGCTCCAGCCGTTAGTGACAATGCCTTCAAGTAAATGGTCCTGCTGTTCGGGGTGGTCTTTTAACGATAAGATGGCGCGGGCGTGGCCTTCGGTGATGTTTTCAGCTTCCAGGGAGCGGCGGGCGGCTTCTGGTAAACCAAGTAAACGTACAGTGTTATTGATGGTTGAGACGGCTTTGCCGAGGCGCTTAGAAATAGTGTCGTAGGAAACAGAGAACTGCTGGTGCCAGCGCTCGATGCTTATAGCCTGGTCAATTGGTGATAGGTCAACCCGCTGGACGTTTTCCAAAAGGGCAATCTCGAGGCGCTCTAACTCTTTGCCGGTACGGACAATAGCTGGGATATGTGTCAGCTTGGCTAGGGCTGCGGCGCGCCAACGGCGTTCACCGGCTATTAGTGTGTAGGTGCCGCCAGAGGCCGGCGAGACAACGATTGGTTGGATAATCCCGTAGGTTTTAATAGAGGCGGCCAGTTCCTGAAGGGCGTCAGCATCAAATGTATGGCGCGGTTGGTGCGGGTTGGGCTGAATGGACGTTAAGGGAACCTGCTCAATGCGGTCTTCAGGGGTTAGGAGAAGGTTTGTTTCGGCGTAGTCGGTTGGCAATAAGGCGCCAAAGCCCCGTCCGAGCCCTCGTTTTGGTGTTGCGCTCATGCCTATGAATATACAGGAAAGCGGGCGGTGTGACTAGAAGGCTTTAGCTTGGCCGAGTGGGAAAACGCGCAGGACGAGCTTGCCGATGATTTGGTTGGCGTCGATTGGGCCAAAAGCGCGGGAATCGAGTGAATCCGGACGGTTGTCGCCGCAGACAAACACCTGTCCCGGGCGCAGCGTAACATCAACATCACCAGAGGTGTTTGGAATAACTTTGCCGTATGGCAGAGTTTTGTCGGGCTGGAAGCCAGTTGGGTGCGCTTTATTAAAGATGGTAACCACGCCGCTTGCAACGACAACGCGCTCGCCTGGCAGCCCGACCACGCGCTTAATTAGCTGCTTGGTGTCTGATTGGCCAAAGGCAGAGAGGCCACTTTCGGTAAAGACAATCACGTCGCCGCGGTTAGGGATGTACGTATGATGGGTGATTCTGGCGATGGTGCGCGGGACTTTCCAGATGATAAGCTTGTCGGCATTTTGCAGGGTGGATTGCATGCTGGGGCCGTCGACCTGGTAGGAGCGGAAAACAAACAGGATCATCAGTACTGCAACGGCTAGGGCGGTTAAAAGTATGCCAATGGTAGAAATAAACTCGCCAAAACCACCACCAGAGCCTACGTCGCCCTTGGCGCCATGATCGTCTTCTGGGGGTTTCTGTGCCAACACGACAGGCGCCGGTGATTGCGGAGGAAGCACTGGCTCGACCACATGTGGCTGTAACGGATCAGTTGGCTTGGGATTTGGATTATTGTCCATCAGTCACTTACTATAGCATAAGCGTGAGGGGTTGTCCGGACGAAGCACAAACGCTATACTAGAACATAGTTAGAGATGGATAGTTCAAGATTCAAACGGCATGACGTTAAGCCTGCGGCACGCCAATCATTCAAAAAAGTATCTGGGGGTTCTATCGATGGATTTGGTGCCCCGGCCACTTCATGGCGCCCGCATTCGGCACCACTAACCTCCCATTCAGCGCTGACCACCCGCGACCGCTTACGGGCCGAAGAAGCTGTTGCCGCCCCAGAACCTAAGAAGCGCACCCCAATTGATATGGGGCTGCCTGGCGGCGAGAGCGATTTTCAGGCGCAAATGCAGGTCAAAACCAGCAGGTGGCGCCGCATCCGTCCATTTGTTATGCGTAGCTCGGCCACACTACTCGTCATATTATTAGCTACCGGTGGTTTCCTTGGTTCTCAGGGCTATTTTAAGGCCAGAAAAGTCTTTAAGGGCGGTACTGCATCCGCCGCCGCATTAACCGCTAATGTTGACCCTAGCCGCCTCAAAGGTGAGGGCGATGGCCGGGTTAACATCTTGTTACTTGGCCGCGGTGGTGGCACACACCAAGCCCCGGACTTAACAGATACCATCATGCTGGCCAGCATCGACCCGGTGAATAACACGGCCACATTGCTGAGTTTGCCGCGCGACCTCTGGGTTGACGTGCCAAACTTTAACGCCATGAAGCTCAACGCCGTCTGGGAAAGCGGTAAATATAAGTATGCCGGCAAGATTACCCACGATATGAAGGATACGGCCGGCAACCAAGCAGGCTTTGAGCTGGTTGACCAAGAAATCCTGGCTGTGACCGGTTTGCCGGTGCACTACAACATGCTGGTAGACTTTCATGCCTTTAGCCAGGCAATCGACACCGTTGGTGGCGTGACCGTTAACGTTCCAACAGATCTCATCGACCCAACCATGGCTTGGGAAAACGCCAACAACCCGGTACTGGCCAAGGCCGGTGTCCAGGCATTTGATGGCAAACACGCCCTTATATATGTCCGCTCCCGTGAAACCACCAGTGATTTCGCCCGTGCCCAGCGCCAGCGTTCGGTGCTAATGGCCCTCAAAGACAAGGTCCTGACCGCCGGCACGCTCAGTAACCCGGTTAAACTGTCTGGCCTTATGAGTTCTTTCGCCGACAATGCCCAGACCGATTTATCGCTCGGGGATGCCTCGCGCTTGGTACAGATTATGAAGAGTGTTGGCAGCAAAGTGACGTCACTCAGCCTGGCGGGTGATGACAAGGGTGCTAACGGCTTTGTAACAACGGGCAATATGAACGGCCAATCAGTCGTATTACCTAAAGCCGGGCTATTTAACTACGGTGATATCCAGACCTTTATCCGCCAGCAGCTCAAAGATGGCTACATTGTTAAAGAGGATTCTAAAATCCTGGTACTGAACGGCAGTACAACCGTTGGTTTAGCGGCTACTAAGGCTGCGGAGCTCAAGACCTATGGCTATAACATCGTTGGTGCTGCCAACGCCCCAACTAAGACTTACACCAAGACCACAATTGTTGACCTTAGTGCCGGCAAGTACAAATACACCAAGAATTACCTCGAGCAACGCTACAAGACCACAAGTGTTACCACACTACCTGACGCAACAATTCAACCAAATGGCGCAGACTTTGTTATCATATTAGGTAGCGATGCGTCCACTAGTAGCCAAAATTAAACCAGCCACCGGTTTTGCACACTTTTTTTACTTGGGTTTGCTGGTGCTTTTGCCAGCAATCGTCTTTGTGCTGGTTAGCCTCGGCTTCTTTCAGCTTGCTCTAAGCATTGTCGTATTAAGTAAGTGGAGGATGTTTGCGGTCAGGCCACGGTTCTGGCCCACCAACATCCGGGCAAACTCTGTGGACCTACTGGTAGGTATCCCGATGGTCATGTTTATGTACCATTCGGATGGGGAGCTCTTTAAGTTACTGTGGGCGGTGCTTTACGCTGTCTGGCTGATCGTCATCAAGCCAAAATCAACGCTGTTTATGGTGTCCTTGCAGGCCTTTATTGGCCAATTCACCGGGCTGATGGCGCTGTACTTGGTTTGGGGTGATGGGCCACTCTATGGCTTGACGCTGATCACGGGATTGATCTGCTTCTTGTCGGCGCGGCACTTCTTTGAGAGCTTCGACGAGCCATATAACCGGCTGCTAGCCTACATCTGGGCCTACTTTGGTGCCGCATTGGCCTGGCTGCTTGGCCACTGGCTGCTGTTTTACGGCTTGGTGTCGCAGGTTACACTGTTACTCAGCACGCTTGGTTACGGCCTGGCTTCGCTTTACTACCTCGATCACAATGACCGTCTCAGCAAATCCACACGCCGTCAGTTTGTCTTCATCATGCTTGCCATAGTCCTGTTGGTCTTGACCTTCTCGGACTGGGGCGACAAAGTCGTATCAGGATAAAAAAGGGGGAATAAGATGGGCGCAAATAAATCCTCATCAAAACAATCATCACCGCGGACGATTAGTTTTACGGTACCAACCATGTCGCGGCCACAGTTTAAGCGGCCAACCGATGGCCGTCTACGCCATGGCCTGCTCGCGGTAGCGTTCATTCTGACCGCTGTTATTGCTGGCTATGGCGGTGCAGTACTCGAGAATCATAATAGTGACCTTGGCCTGGGCACAACCTCGCTAAGTGGCCAAAAAATCGTGACCGGTGAAAGTAAGCTGATCAGTCAGATCGCTAAGAACCTTAGCCCGAGCGTCGTGAGCGTCAATGTTGACGTAACAACCACCAGCACCGATAGCCTCGGCAGCCTATTTGGCTACACCACACCAACCACCCAGCAAGCTGCCGGCACAGGCATTATTATTTCCTCCAAAGGTATTATTGTGACCAACCGCCACGTGGTCCCGGCCGGAACAACCAAAATTTCTGTAACGCTGAGTGACGGTACCGAACTCAAAGATGTTAGCGTAGTCGGCCGCACAGCCGAAACCGACTCACTCGATGTAGCCATACTTAAAGTCAACGATGCCAAGGGCCACAAATTGGTTCCAGCTACCATAGGTGACTCCAGCAATATCCAGGTTGGCGATAATGTCGTAGCCATTGGTAACGCTCTCGGCCAGTTCCAAAACAGCGTAACCAGCGGTATTGTCTCAGGCTATGGCCGAAGTATCCAAGCCAGCGACAGCGGTAGCAGCAGCTCCAGCGAAAGCCTAGCCGACCTCATCCAGACTGATGCCGCCATTAACTCCGGTAACTCTGGCGGCCCCCTAGTTAACTTAAACGGGCAGGTGATTGGTATTAACACCGCCGTAGCCGGCAGTGGTGCCCAGAATATTGGCTTCTCTATTCCGGTTAACGACATTAAGGGCATCATCAACCAAGTCCTCAAGACCGGTAAATTTGAGCGCGCCTACCTTGGTGTCCACTACGTCATGCTAACTGCCGATGTGGCCTACCAATACAACCTGCCAGTCTCTAGCGGTGCCTACATAGCTCCTTCCGCCGACGGCTCAAGCCCGATTGTTTCTGGCAGCCCTGCAGAGAAAGCTGGCTTGCAAGAAAAGGACATCATCACGGCAGTTGACGGTACTAAACTTGACCAGACCCATAGTTTGCTCAGTTTGCTCGGACAGCACTCGGTTGGTGACTCAATTAAGTTGACGGTTGTCCGTGACGGCAAAACCGTAACAATAGATGCCACGCTCGAAGCCGCACCAAGCAGCTAGACCATAAAATTTGTTCAAAACAAAACACCTAAAACCGGCTTACTAAAAGCCGGTTTTAGGTGTCAGCAACTTATTGATGCACGAACTTAGGTGGCTCGTTCAAAGACTTGGATAAAGTCCTGCTTTTGGCGCTCCCGGTAGCCAGCCGCTGCTGCCAGGCCTAACAAAGCCCCGTGCGACTGCGGTAAAGCCTCCGACATTATGTACAACGGCTTATTCTGGGCTTTTGCTACCTGGGCAAACAGCTTACGAAATAAATCCAGTCCATCTTCGCCGCCAAACAGTGCTATCGGTGGCTCAAAGCCCGCAGCCTTGTTTATCTGATAACCATCTGGCACGTATGGCAAGTTGCAGAGCAGAACTTCGTAGTCGTGCCCCGCACCACTAAGCAAGTCGCTTTGACGGGCATAGGCATGTGATGTTAATAAATCTACATTCATTTCAGCAATCTTTAAGGCAGCCGGATCAAGCTCTAACAGGTCACATGAGGCATTTTGGAGCTCCAGGACTGCCGTTATACCCAAGGCGCCGCTACCAGCCCCTACATCCGCAATCCACAGCTTGTTGGGCTGGTTAGTGCCAGAAAAATCGCTCACATTTTTTGTAAAGCGGTCTGGGTAGAGGCCTTTGAGCAGGTCGATCATTGTCTCCGATTCCGGCCGTGGCGTCAGCACTCCCGGCTTGATCACAAAATTGCGCCCATAGAACTCGGACCGGCCGCGAATGTAGCTAAGCGGCTCATGCCTACCGCGCCGGCCGAGTAACTCTTGCAAGTGGTGTACCACGCCGTCGCGCATTTCCATGTCCGGCTCTGCCAGCAGTTGGGCACGGTTTATCTGCATCACGTCTTCCAGTAATACCAGCGCATCAAGCCGGGCAGTAGTCATGCCTTTGCTTTGCAAAAAGTTGGTGGCAGTCCTAAGCCAATAGCTAGTGGTCATATTATTCTTCGCTGAGCAGTTCGTATTCGGCAGCCAGCAAGGCTTCGATCAAATCGTCAATGTCGCCGGCCAGGGCAGCAGGTATGTTGGAACGGCTGTAGCCAATCCGATGGTCAGTGATACGGTCCTGGGGAAAGTTGTAGGTGCGGATTTTTTCAGAACGGTCGCCGGAGCCGATCAGTTTTTTGCGCGCCTCAGATGAACTTTGCTGCTCGGCATCAATTTTTTGCTGAAGCAGGCGTGACCGCAGTACGCCCATGGCTTTGGCCTTATTCTTGGTCTGTGACTTCTCGTCCTGGTTACTAACAACCAAGCCGGAAGGGATGTGCGTAATTCTGACCGCTGAGTCGGTGGTGTTCACGGACTGTCCGCCATGGCCGCCGGACCGGTAGACGTCAATTCGTAAATCGTTTGGGTTGATTTCTATATCAGATTCCTCGGCTTCAGGCAGCACTGCAACAGTGGTGGTTGAAGTGTGAATCCGACCCTGGCTCTCAGTACTCGGGACGCGCTGAACCCGGTGGACACCGGCTTCAAACTTGAGGTGCTTGTAGGCCTCGACGCCGCGCAGTGCAAAAGTAATATCCTTAAAACCACCAACTTCACTCGGGCTTTCACTTAATAGTTCGGCTTTCAGCCCATGCGTTTCTGCCCAGCGCATATACATGCGGTACAGTTCGCCAGCAAACAGGCTAGACTCGTCACCGCCGGCCGCTGCCCGGATTTCCATAATCACGTCGCGGTCATTGTTCGGATCAGTGGGCGTCAACGCCAGGTTCAGTGCTTGATCGGCAGCCAGTCGGCTGCGTTCCAGATCGTGTAATTCCTCGAGAGCGAGGTCGGACAGTTCGCCACCAGCATCGACCATTTCTTGTGTCTGAATAATTTGCCCAGCTAAATGTTTACGCTCATCAAACAGGGCAATGATATCGTCGAGCTGGCTTTTGCGCTTGGCGAATTTAGGGTAGCTCGGGTCACTATAAATAGCCGGATCCTGTAATTTGGCATCCAGCTCTTGCAGCTCAGCCCGTAAATTTTGCTCTTTGGCGTCCATAACAGATCAAGTATACCTTATTTAGCTTTACGCGCCGCTTCATATTCGTCTAATAGCTGCAGGTGTTCATCTACTGTCATGCCTGGGCGCATATAGTAGCGGAAATCTTTGTGCGGATCGTACAGCTTGCTACCAACAAATTTTGGCCCTTCAGGCACCCTATTTGCTACGAGCCATTCGCGTATGGCGGTTTGGATAATTGTGCTGCGCCTCATGCCCAGCTGTTGGCCGTATTTAGCCATTTGCTCTATAAGAAACGGATCCAAAGTGATGCATATTTGAGGTGAAAGTCGGCGGGTCATGGCGAAGTTGTATTAACCTTTTGCGTTGTGTATATGCATTGTATATACAGTGTCGATACGCTTGCAAAAGTTAGTGGCGAAAATCTTAACTAAGTTAATAAGCGGCCATGAAAAATGGGCGCCGCAGCGCCCATTTGCAAGCATAGACTGGGTTAAGCGTTGGCTTTGGCTTCGGCTTTTTCGATTTTGGCAGCGACGCGCTTAGAGGCTTTTTGAGCGGCAGCGGCACGCTTGTCTTTGGCGGCTTGGCCGGCAGCGGCGCGCGCTTTAAACTTGTCGACGCGGCCTTCGATGTCGAGAATACGTTCTTCACCGGTGAAGAAAGGGTGTGATGTGCTGGTGATGTGGACTTTGACCAACGGGTACTCAGCACCGTCTTCCCATTTAGTGCTTTCTTCGGTAGTGACGGTTGAGCGTGTCAAAAAGCGAAAACCATTGTTTAGGTCTTCAAAGACGACGGCGCGGTAGTTTGCAGGGTGCAAATCTTTTTTCATTAGGGTTATTCCTCTTGCTCGTTTAGGTTTAGTTGGTTAGCGGTGAGCGTCGCCGCAGTCAACGGTTGAAGTTAATCCGTAGTATTGTACACCTCTGTTAGCTCCCAGTCAAGCCAAAGGCGCGCTTATGCTTGCAAAGTTCCAAAAATAGGATAACAATAGCGCCGATGGAAACACTTGTTTATAACCTTAGGCCAGGAGAAACCGGCCATGCTCCGCGTATTGCTGTGAGCTTACCAGAGACATCGTTCGGCAAACTCCGGTACGACGACAGTGCGAGCTTAATTAATAAAATTCGGCATAGCAGAAATAAAACCATATCGTATAAGAGGCTTGACGAGGGAGCTGAGTTCGTGATTGACCCGCTTGTAATAGGACGCTTGGGGCAGGTTTTGGGCGAGCATGCACTCAAAACGGCGGTAACTCTATTATTCTTGGTTGACCAGGCTGCGAGTGCCCGGGGCGAGTTAAACCCGCTCGTACGACTTCGTCCAATTCCTAGTAAGCACAATGGCGAGTACCGCTCAAACGCGGTTTTGGCCTGGGGCGGGGCTAAGCCTGAGCAGTTTGAGCAGGCCAGCGCTGTGGCGCAGGCGACTATGGCAAGCATGTATTCAGATATTATTTGCCGCGGTGAGGGCAATGGGACTGCCCAAAGTATGGCTACGGCAAACATTTACCCAGTTGAGGGCATATATCTGGGCGTTGGTAAGCCGCGCGAACTGATGCGCTCACAGCCATTCACTGAAGACCAACAAGAAGTTTATCTTGCAGGGCGGACATCTAACCTCGAACATTCCATTATCCATCTTGGTGGGATCCTGGCCATCCAGCAGGCACTAGAGCTTGCAACAGCGTAGCCGATCTGTTAAACTGAACAAGTATTTTATTAAGCAGGTTGAGAACAAATCCTCCCCGCTGCCACCCGTGTAGGGCCAGCAGGGCACTCATCCGAAGATAAAGGAAGGACAAACCCTATGGCGACAGATGTCGACATTAAAGATCTATTAGCCGCAGGCGCGCATTTTGGTCACAAGACCAGCCGCTGGCACCCTAAAATGGCGCAGTACATCCACTCTAAGCGCGATGGTACGCACATTATCGACCTGGCCAAGACGGTCGCTAATCTCGAAGAAGCCCTGAGCTTTATTACTCAGACCGCAAGCGAGGGCAAGCAGATCCTATTGGTTGGCACCAAGCGCCAGAGCCAGGACATCATCAAGAAATTGGCCGAAGACACTGGCATGCCATTTGTTACCGAGCGTTGGCTTGGCGGTATGCTTACCAACGTCAACACTATTGGCGGCCGCGTTAAGCACCTCAAATCCCTAGAAGAACGCATGGCTACCGGCGAACTTGCTAACAAGTTCAACAAGCTCGAAGTCCAGCGCTTCCAGGAAGAAATAGACGCCATGAACACCATCTACGGTGGCATTAAAGAGCTGAACAGCCGCCCAGGCGCTGTTTTTGTTGTTGACGTTGTCAACGACATCAACGCCGTCCGCGAAGCTATCAAAATGAAAGTCCCAATTGTAGCTATCTGCGACACTAACGCCGACCCAAGCCTGGTAACTTACCCAATTCCTGCCAACGATGACGCCATCAAGACCATCCAGCTAATCGCTGATTACGTAAAAAGCGCAATCGAAACTGGCAAAGCCAAGGCTACCAAAGCTGTAGATAAGACCGAAGCAGCTCCAACTGAAAAACCAGTCGTACTCGGCTAAAACTAAACCATAGGAGAACCACAATGGCAGTAGACATCGACACTATTAAGCGCCTCAAAGAACTAACCGGTGTTGGCCTGACCGATGCCAAAAAAGCTCTAGAAGAAGCCAGCGGCGACTTTGATAAAGCCCTGGCCGAAATGCGCAAAAAAGGCCTAACCAAAGCCGAAAAGCGCGGCGAAAAAGAAGCCCGCGAAGGCATGATTGGCACCTACAACCACGACGGCCGTATCGGCGTCCTGGTAGAAGTTAACTGCGAAACCGACTTTGTAGCCCGCGGCGAAATCTTTGCCGGCCTCGTCAAAGACGTTGCCATGCACATCGCTGCCGCCAGCCCGCAATTTGTCAGCATCAATGAAGTCCCAGCCGAAGAGCAGGAAAAAGCCAAAGCTGAATTCATCGAAAAGGCAACTGCCGATGGCAAGCCAGCCGACATGGTCGAAAAGATCGTAGAAGGCCAGCTTAAAAAATACTTTGCAGAGCGTTGCTTACTCGACCAGCCATTCGTTAAGAACCCGGACATCACAGTCGGTGACCACGTCAAGCAGCAAGCTGCTTTGATGAACGAAAACGTCGTCGTCCGCCGCTTTACACGCCTCGCCCTCGGCGAAGTTGCCTAAGCAAACGCATAGGCCTATAATCGCCCATCATGATAACTACGCCAGAAACCCTGCACCCTGGGCAAATCACTCTCCCACTACAAGAACTTGCGAACTTTGAAACTAACCATGCCCATGAGATAGTTGCCGGCATTCATGAATTGACACTGCCCGAGCCCAACGAAAAAATGGACCTTGTCGGTGGCATTTTTAGCTTCCATGATTGGGCAGCACGCCAACCATTGGCCCGCTTAATGCAGCCAAAAGATTTTGTTGGTCCTTTGGCAAACGTGGTCCTCACCCCGCTTGAAAGCCCCTATGACATGCTTCTCACTTCTAAAGAGCGGGGCGTTGTGCGCAGTAACGAAGGTAAGCGTTTTGCAGTCAAGCAACAGCACAATCAAGTGAACGAGCATATTCTTCGTGCCCTCACTGTCGGATTTGCACTGGACTACACCGTCCAGGTTCGTGGGCAAGGTGGTCACGCTGTTAGGAGCGAAGTATATCTCGCGCCAGTACCATTCCGTTTTTCAACAAATGAAACCGGGCGTATTAAGTATCAGCAGCAACTAATTGAATCATATGGCGGCCTAGCAGTAGCCCGTGTTGTTATGCAGCCCGCAGTTAGTGACAGCGCCTATAAGTTCCAGGCCCAGGCATATACTGGCGTGGGCTCGCGGAGCAGCGGTGTTCGCACGGCCAACGTGCCGCGTAGTTACGCCGATCGCGGCCGCTCGTAGTAAAATAGAGCTTATAAATAAGGACCTCCATGAACCCAACCCAAGTTGTTGACCAAGCTAAGAACAAATTTGCCACCGCCCTCGGGCACTTTGAGGCAGAGCTTAAAAAATTACGCACCGGCCGTGCCCATCCGAGCATGCTTGATAGTGTAACGGTTGAAGCCTACGGCACGCCAATGCCACTAAACCAGGTTGCAACTGTCACCACGCCAGAAGCCCAACTTATCCAAATTAGCCCTTTTGACCCCAGTAACGTCGCCGCTATTGCTACGGCAATCCGCAACAACCCGTCACTTGGCCTCAACCCTACCGACGACGGGCGTGTTATCCGCGTACCGGTACCACCGCTCAACGAAGAACGCCGGCGCGACCTTGCCAAGCAAGTAGGCCAGAAGCAAGAAGAATGTATGGTTAGCTTACGGGGTGTGCGCCACGACGCGCTCGATGCCATCGCCAAATCCAAAAAAGAGAAAGAGCTAGGCGAAGACGACGCGAAGCGACTAGAGAAACAAGTCGACGATTCGATGAATGACGCTCGAGGAAAAGCCGAAGCTGCTGCAAGAGCCAAAGAAGCCGAAATAATGACAATTTAGGCCTACTTTCCGGTGCTAGTCGATGGAGTAGGGACAGTCACATTGGTAGAGCCACCACCGCCACCACCAAAGAGGCGGGAGCCGCCAAAGAGCAGCAAGAGTAATAGGAGCAGTACGACAACGGCGATAATAACGCCGGTGTTGCTACCACGGTCTTCTACCATATGTACGTGTTCATCGCGGTCATCAATAACTACGGGTTCGCGGCTTTCAATAACATGGGCCATATGCGGATCTCCTTATTTATCACATTCATCTTAACTAGAAGTTGCCGGATTATCTGTAAGATTTTTGGTACAATAGACAGACATGTCTGTACTGCTGTTAGTTATCGGCCTTATCTTATTTATCGGCCTGGTCGTGATCCATGAATTTGGGCATTTTATTATGGCCCGCCGCGGCGGTGTCGAAGTTGAAGAGTTTGGTATCTTTTTCCCGCCACGCCTTTATAAGCACAAAACCAAAGGCGGCTGGAACTTTACGATTAACTTGCTGCCGCTCGGCGGCTTCGTCAAGCTCAAAGGTGAGCACGACAGCGACACCGAGCCGGGCAGCTTTGGTGCCGCATCGCTGTGGGTAAAGACCAAAATCATGGGTGCCGGTGTTGTCATGAACTTGCTCACAGCCTTTGTACTACTGACAATTGTCGCCTTGCTTGGTATGCCAAAACTGATCGACAACCAATATACGGTCGCCAAAGACACAGCTGTTACCAAACAAGAAGTGCTGGTTGGCTATGTGGAGCCCGGCTCGCCAGCCGCCAAGGCCGGCCTTAAAGCGGCTGACAATTTGCGGGCATTACAGCTGCCCGGCTACAGCCCAGTAGGTGTTACCAGTTCAAAAACACTGCCAGCTATTACTAAAAGTTTTGCCGGCAAAACGGTCTACGTTTTTTATGAGCGCGGCGGGCAAGACAACAAAGCTACCTTGACGCTCAATAGCGCAAAAGTAGTCGAGGCCAGCAAAAAAACTGCCCACCCGGTTGGCTACCTGGGTATCTCTCCAAGCGACTTCGTCCTGCAAAAGTCGACCTGGTCGGCGCCAATCGTTGCCTTGGGCTTTAGCGCCCAGATTACAGCCTTAACGTTCCAGGGGCTGGGACACGCATTGGCTGGGCTTGGCAGCCTGCTTGCTGGTGCCGTAACGGGCAATACCGCAGCCAGGCAGCACGGCCAGCAAACAGCGTCTAGCCAGGTTTCTGGCCCAGTTGGCATTTTCGTTATCTTGCAGAGCGGCAGCGCCCTCGGTTACCAGTACATGTTGCTAATCATTGGCATTATTTCGTTAACCCTGGCCATTATGAACATCCTGCCAATCCCGGCGCTTGATGGCGGGCGGCTATGGATCACCCTGGCTGCCCGGGCCTTAAAGCGCCCGCTTTCGGCCCGTACCGAAGAGCTCGTCAACGTCATCGGCTTTGTATTGTTGATCAGCTTGGTAATTGCTATAACCTTTGTTGATGTCCACCGATTCTTCTAAGCAGGTACCCTGGAATCCGTTCTGGGCAATTTTCTACGCACTGGCGGTCTTTTATGCAGCGCAGATCGTCGCCGGGGTCGCGCTATCAATTTACCCAACCTTATTTCATTGGTCACACGACCGGACTATTAACTGGCTGTCCAACTCGGTCGCTGCTCAATTTGTATTTGTGCTGCTTGCCGAGGCGCTAACAATCGGCGCTATCTATCGCTTTATTCAGCATTATAAACAGGGGTGGGGGAGTATTGGCTTGCACCGCCCGCGCCTTAAAGACATTGCAGCGGGCTTTATCGCCGCGCCATTTTACTATGTTATCTATTTGTTGGTAGTCAGTGGTGCAACGTCGTTTATCCATGGCCTGAACGTCAACCAGGAACAGCAAATTGGTTTTGTTAGCGTTCATGGCCCACTACAAATGATCATGACTTTTATTAGCTTGGCAGTCTTGCCGCCACTAGCCGAAGAAATCATGGTCCGTGGTTTCCTGTACTCCAGCCTTAAAAAACTTATGCCCGGCCTTGGGGCTGTGCTGGCCACCAGCTTAATCTTTGCTGCCGCCCACTTGCCGGAAGGTGGTGCCAGCGGGCTGCTGTGGATTGGTTTTATTGATACGTTTGTACTGAGCCTGGTGCTGATTTACCTGCGTGAAAAAACCGGCAGTTTGTGGGCTAGTATCACGCTGCACGCTATCAAAAATAGCATCGCCTTTTTTGCGCTCTTTGTCTTCGGTGGCCGCTAGCGTACAATAGGGGAGATTATGAGACTTTCACAACTTTTCACGAAAACTAGTAAAACCGTACCAGCTGACGAAACATCTAAGAACGCCCAGCTTCTAATTAAGGCTGGCTTTGTGTATAAAGTCATGGCCGGCGTTTACGCCTATACGCCTATGGGCCTGCGGGTACTCGAAAAAATTAAGCAGATTGTCCGCGAAGAAATGAATGCCATCGGTGGCCAAGAACTAATTATGAGCAGCCTCCAGCGCAAAGATACCTGGGAAAATACCGGACGTTGGGATGACGTCGTCGTTGATATCTGGTTTAAGTCCAAGCTCAAAGACGGCACCGAGGTTGGTTTTGGCTGGTCCCACGAGGAAGCCATCATCGAAATGGTCAAACAGCACCTCAGCAGCTATAAAGACCTGCCGATCAAGGTCTACCAGTTCCAGACTAAAATGCGCAACGAACTGCGCGCCAAGAGCGGTATTATGCGTGGCCGCGAATTCGTCATGAAAGACATGTATTCTTGTAGCGTTAATGCCGAGCAGCACGAAGCTTTTTACCAAGCCACCATCGAAGCCTACAACCGCGTTTTTGACCGCGTCGGTATCGGCGAGGACACCTACGTAACTTTTGCCAGCGGCGGGGCTTTCACTCAGTTTAGCCACGAGTTTCAGACCATCTGTGACGCCGGCGAAGACGTAATTTACCTGCACCGCGGCAAGAATATTGCCATTAACGAAGAAGTTTTAGATGACGAAACACTGTCCAAACTCGGCATTGCCCGCGATGAACTCGAAAAAGTTAAAAGCGCCGAAGTTGGCAATATTTTTAACTTTGGCACCCAAAAAAGCCAAGACACCGACTTTGCCTTTACTAATGAGGCAGGCGAGAAGCAATTTGTGCACCTCGGCTCCTACGGTATTGGCATTACCCGTTTAATGGGCGTAGTGGCCGAGAAGTTTTCGGATGAAAAAGGCCTGGTTTGGCCCGCTTCGATTGCTCCGGCTACGGTATACATTGCCCGGCTTGGCGAGAGTGAAGACACCCTAAAAGCCGCCGATGAGCTATATAAAGAGTTGACAGACAAGAATCTTGACGTATTATATGACGACCGAGCATTGCGCCCGGGAGAAAAGTTCGCTGACGCCGACTTAATGGGAATCCCATATCGCGTTGTGATTAGCGATAAGACCGTCGCTGCGGGTAATTACGAGCTCAAAGCCCGTACATCAGCAGAGGCAAGTATGGTCTCAAGAGCCGAACTACTTAAAACACTAGGTATTTAACAAGCGTCGTTCTATAATGGGCGCATCAGCTCATACAGATACGGATGCAGAGAAGCGAGTAACAGATCAGAATGTGCAAACTAAGGAGGGAATCCTAAGACTATGAAGAAGCATTTCCGCTTAACCCAAGCCGGGGTCGACGAGCTAAAACAAGAGCTTCAGACACTTATTGGCGAACGCAGCGCCATCGCTGAAGCTATTAAGACTGCCCGCGAATTTGGTGACCTCTCAGAAAACGCCGAATACCAGTCTGCCCGCTCCGACCAAGAGCGCAATGAATCCCGTATTGCCGAGATCGAAGTCATCTTGGCTAATGTAGAAGTCATTAAGAAGCCAACCGGTGTTAAAGTCCAACTTGGCTCGCAGGTAAAGCTTAAAGGTGGCGCTAAGACCAAAGAGTTCCAGATCGTTGGCACAGTAGAAGCCGACCCGCTAAGCGGCAAAATCTCCGACGAATCACCAATTGGCCAAGCCTTGCTTGGTAAAAAAGTCGGTGAACTCGTCGAAATCAAGACCCCTGTTGATATAACTTCTTATGAAGTTGTCGCAATCGGCTAGCCGCCGTACCGTTATTTCGGTATACTAGGGGCAATTATGGCAACGCTTAAAGAACTCCGTGACGAACGTGTCCGTAAACTCGAAGACATAAAGAAACTTGGCGTAAACCCATACCCGGCCCAGGCCGAACGCAGCCACGTTTTAAATGACATCTCCGGCCATTTCGACGAACTGCAAGGCCAGGAAGTATCGGTTGTTGGCCGCGTTGTTGGTATTCGCAAATTTGGCAAGATCGCTTTTGTGGTTATCCGCGACCAAAGCGGCCAGCTGCAATTATTTCTCGGCCAAGACAAAGTTGCACCACTTGATGCAGCCAAAAGCCAGCTCGGCTTTGACCAATTACCGCTGCTCGACAGCGGTGACTTCATAGAAGCCCACGGCCCAGTTATCAAAACCCAAACAGGTGAGATTTCAATCGAAGTCCAGAGCTTTAAACTACTTACCAAGAGCTTGCGGCCATTGCCATCCGCCCAGGACGGCTTTACTAACAAAGAAGAGCGCCTACGCCGCCGCTACGTTGATACAAACGCTAATAAAGATGTTTTTGAGCGCTACTTGCGCCGCAGCACTTTTTGGCAAACAACCCGTAACGTCCTCCTAGAAAACAATTTTGTGGAAATAAACATCCCAGTTCTCGAAAACACTGCTGGTGGTGCCGATGCTAACCCATTCGTGACGCACATGGACGCCCTAGACCAGGAGTTTTACCTCCGTATCAGCCACGAACTGCCATTGAAGCGTTTGCTGGTAGGCGGCTACGAAAAAGTTTTCGATATTGGCCCGCGTTTTAGGAACGAAAACTATTCCGACGAACATCTGCCAGAACACGTCGCCATGGAATGGTACTGGGCCTACGCTGATTGGGAGCAGGGCATGCGTTTTACCGAGCAGCTTGTCCGCGCTGTCGCCGATAAAACCTGGGGCACGCGCCAGTTCAAATTGGCTAACGGCCAAGATGTTGACCTTGGACCCGATGGCCAAGAGTGGCCGCGCGTCAGTTTTGTAGACGTTATCAAAGAAAAATACGGCATAGATGTCTTTAACACCACCATCGACCAAGTCAAAGAACAGCTCAAGGCCAGCAACCTGGAAGTTGAAAAGCAAGACAACCTGGGCCGTGGTATCGACAAACTCTGGAAGAAAGTCCGCACCGAGATCGCTGGGCCTGCATTCTTAGTAGACATCCCAACTTTCATGCAGCCGTTAGCCAAAATGCAGCAAGCGCGCCCGGAACTTACTGAGCAATTTAACCTGTTACTAGGTGGTAGCGAGCTGTGTAAGGCCTTTTCAGAGCTCAATGACCCGGTTGATCAGCTCAACCGCTTTGCCGAGCAGCAAGCCCTGCGCGACGCCGGCGATGACGAAGCCCAAATGCTAGACATCGACTACGTAGAAGCCCTAGAGTACGGTATGCCACCAGCCTGTGGCCTTGGATACTCCGAGCGTCTTTTCTGGGTACTAGAGGGCGTAACTGCCCGCGAAGGCGTCCCATTCCCGCAATTGCGCCGCGAAGTCGACGACACGACTAAAACAATTTACCCAGAATTATTTTCCTAGTTGCCAGCCCGGCCGCTAGCGCTTATAATCGGCAGCAACATGGCAGGTAACGAGCAATCGGTACGACTCCTACAAGACGTGAGTAGCGTTATTTTTAAGGAACAGCAGCGCCACCCTTCAGTTGCAAGATATATCGAAACCCTCAGTGATATCTATCGCCAACGAACCTGGAAAGGGTTACTCGCTGGGTTTTGCGAGCTTGTTGATGTGCAAGATCCAGCTTGCGCCGACCCTAGCAAACCGGGATATGTGAACTTTTCGCTCGGTGTTGACCTTGGGCTACGGGTCGTTCACGGCGCTAAAGGCAGCACGTTCTTAAGTGAAGTAATAAGTGGTATTCACTTTACGGAATACGATGTTGAAGCGGATTCGGCAAAGCCAGACGAAGACCGCAGTGGAATAGTTGTAGCAACAATCTTTTCAATGGCCGACAAAGGTATGGCAGCCGGCGACCCGAACTCGGTAATCATGGAGCGCTGGGAAGAAGCGGTCACCGAAGATTATCGTTACCAGCATTATGCACGGCGTGGCTTTGGGTTTGTATTGAACATGAGCCACGAAATCATGGCACTGCGCGCCCGGGAAGCCGAGGCTGAAGCCATCCATACTGCCGATATGACGATTTTCCAGGCCGAGATCCATGACCAGTCGGGAGGTGACTGGTCAGCTGCCCTGAGCGAGCTGGGCCTCTAGTGCAGCTCAGCGACAACGAATTCCAGAACCTAATCGATATGGCACTCCAAGAGCTGCCTGGTGAGCACGTCCAAAACATCAAGAACATTGCCATTTTATACGAAGACATTCCCACTCCAGAACAGCGCCAAAAGTTAGCGCTCCGCAACGACCAAACGCTCCTAGGGTTGTACGAAGGCGTACCATTGCCGCAACGGCAGGGCAGCGGCCGCTTATTCCCAGACAAAATTACACTCTTCAAACTACCGTTGCTGGCGCAGTCTGATACCTGGGAAGGCATCAAAGAAGCCATCAAGCATACCCTTTGGCACGAGATTGCCCACTATTATGGGCTTGACCACGACAAAATCCGCGAGCTCGAATAGCGTGTTGCAAAAACCACTGCTTGCAGCCAAGCATAAACAGCGTATGCTGAACTCATGACTAGGAGTCCAGAAGGGGAACCCGTAGCCGACAGCCTGGAGGCGATTAATGAGCGTTTTCGAGCCCTCAATCAGCTGATACTTGGGATGCGGCCTGGACCGGAGCGTGATGAAATGGGCTACGCTGCACAGCACGAACTTGATGACCGGTGGGAAGCATTGGATTATATGGGCCTCGACTGCCTGGTAACCGGTACTGGTATTTGGATGCGCCCCGTCGATGAGGACGAAGAAGAAGCCGACGAAGACCTTGAGGCGGCACTGATTGATGCCGGCGACACACTCGAGCAGCAAGCGCAGCCACGAATACAACTGTATGCCACCGCCTTTGGCAAAACCGGCCTTGAGGCAGTCAGCGAGGGCTTTGAATATTGGACCCCAAGCGATGAAACGCCTTCCATGATCTGGTATAGGTTTCAGACGGACATTATTGATAACCGGCCAAACCCCAGTGTTATCGAAAGCAAAACAATGCTAGCCCATTTTGGGCACGACTGCCGGATAATGCCGTTGCCAGATGAGGGCCCATCAATTGAAGACCCAGATGAATATGCCCATAACGTTCTGGCGGAACTTGAAGAAAATGCTTTTGACCTCACGGCTCTTGCCGCCGGATATCAGGGCGGTGACGTCCAGCAAATACTCAGCAAGCATTCTGATGCATTTGCCCGGCTACTACGCTGGACAGGCTTCCGCCGCATGAACCACAAACAGCAGATTTACACCGTGGACCGGCTGTTAGCAAATACGGAAGCCGAGACTCGTATTCGTGAATCTGAAGCCATAATGGAGCCCCAGTATGCCTATATTAGCCATCCATCCCTCTACGGCCAGAGCGGTGTTGAGTATGAAAAAATTGGATTGCACGGAGATATCTTAGTTTCGGGTATCTGTGTTGCACTTGGCATGATCGGCCGCGAGCGCCTGCAAACTAAAGCCATCCGCTGCGACAAAGATTTAGTGACCAAGTATGCTGGCATGGTTCTAACCGTAGATTTACGCGACGCGCTTGAGCTGCATGATTCGCGCATACTAGAGCGGGGCAGTCTGCTACACGTACCAATATCTGGCCAAGATTTTGTTGCACTTTTTGGCCGCTCCGAGCAAGATGCTGCATAATATACCGGTAAAGTTGGAGGACAACACATGAAAGCAATCTGGAACGATCAAGTCATCGCCGAAGCCGATAAAGCAGATTTAATTTATATTGAACAAAACTGGTACTTCCCGCCAAGTAGCGTCAAGCCGGAGTTCTTGCAGAAAAGCGACACGCCCTACACCTGCCCATGGAAAGGTGACTGCCAATACTTTAACGTCGGCCAGGGCGAGACCCGGAGCCAGGATTCCGCTTGGAGCTACCCAGAACCAATGGAGGGAGCCATCGACCGTGTTAAAAAAGACTTTGCTAACTATGTCGCTTTTTGGCGCGACGTCCAAGTTACCGAATAATCAAACAATATATTTAGCAAATTGCTGTCGCAGTTTCTGGATTTTTGGGTCAATTACTACCATACAGTAGCCAACGCCCGGGTTATTGTTATAAAAGTTTTGCTGGTCCGGACCAGCTGGCCAGAATTTGGTCAGCGGTTCTAGTTGGGTTACAACCGGATCAGGGTAGAGCGGGGCAGCAAAACTTTTGATCATGTCTTCAGCAATAGCTTTTTGTTCCTCTGAATGATAAAAAATAACTGAACGGTATTCATCGCCAATATCGTGGCCTTGGCGGTTAAGCGTGGTTGGGTCGTGCATAACAAAGAAGATTTCCAGCAGTTCTTTGTAGGCTATAACAGATGGGTCAAAGGTGAGTTGGACTACTTCGGCGTGGCCAGTGCCGCCCTGGTAGACGCGTTCGTTGGTTGGATTATCAACTGTGCCGCCGCTAAAGCCCGAAACGACCTCACCCACGCCCGTTACCCGTTGGTAAAATGCCTCGAGGCACCAGTAACATCCACCACCTAAAGTTGCTTGTTCCATGTCTAAACTATAGCATTTTCAGGTACACTATTGTCATGAAGACAGTTATCCTCGATTTTGACGGAACCGTGGCCGACAGTTTTGACTTTGTGTTCGATTTCCTGGTAAAGGAAGCAGGGCATGAACCAATCCACACCCCAGGTATCCGCGATAGCTACCGGCAGCTTTCGATGATCGGTATTGCCCGGCGGCTCGGTATCCCGTGGCTACGCCTGCCGCTTCTGTTGATGAGCGGCCGCCGCGAAATGGCCAGCCGCATGCTGCACGTAAAACCGGTTGAGGGTATGCTCGATGTTATTGAACAGCTCCATGGCCACGGCTATCAATTGATGATTTTGAGCACCAATTCGGCCACGACTATCCGCAAGTTTCTTGACCAGTACAAAATTGAAGACTATTTTGAGAAAGTAGTGGGCAATGTGGGTATTTTTGGTAAAGCCCCAGCCCTGCGCCGGCTAACAAAGTCGTACAGGCTCTCATCTACTGATTGTATTTATGTAGGCGACGAAGTGCGGGATATTGAAGCTTCCAGTGCAGCCGGGATGCGCAGCATTGGCGTGACCTGGGGTTTTGCCGATGAGCGTTTTTTGCGCCTGGCGAACCCTTATAAAGTGGTAACCACGCCCGGTAACCTTATCGCTGTTATTCTGGCTGCCGAAGACTTGTAAACTGGGGTCAGAGCGGTTATGCTTAGAGCAACGTTATAACCCAAAAGGATCAGAGGTGGCAATCAAAAAACGGCGACCAAAACAGATTGTACTTAAGGCCCATCACCAGAAACCCTACCGCAAGCGGCAGGTATTATTTTTGGTGTTATCCTGCGTAGTATTAGCCACGGCCCTTGTAAAGATTGGTGCCTGGTATGGCCGCAAAGAAGCAGCACAGGTTCCGGTGGTGCAAACCGTAGCCCCGGCCACCAGTAATATTAGTATTGTCCGCTCCAGCTACGGTTTTTCTTTGGCGCTCGATGCCAATTTGTTTTCGGTTAGTGCTACTCAGCTTGATAGCAAAGATGTTGCCAAGACGGTCGGTGCTAGCGACCTGCAGCTCAACAGCCCGCTGACATCTGTAACGATTCGGCCACGCAACGGGACAATCGAACGCAGCGAATCGGCCAGCCAATTGATTGTCCAGGTTAATCCGAGCACCAGCGCCTACGACACTGCCAAAGCTAAATCTGCGGCTACGGCCAGCGCCGGTGAAGTAGCGGCCACGCTTTTCCCGCAAACCCCAACTAATGACCTCGACGTCAGTGCACTATCTGCAAAGCCCGACACCCTAAACGGTGTGCCGGTGCTCAAAACCACCTACCAGTACACGCCCAAGTTTAATGGCGGCAATAGCTACGCCACTGTTTGGACGGGCGAAAGCCAGGGCAGGGCATTTGCCGTAAAACTTGTTGGCCTGGTTGGCTCTTCAAACATGCCAGCAGCCTACGTAAAAGTTCTCGATAGCCTGACAATTGTCTCCAACCAAGGGGTTAAAGGTGCGTTTACGAGTTTGATTGCGCCTAAAGTGGCCGCCGACCCAAGCAAGTTAAACCCTAAGTATCTATCTGACGATGTTTCGCCGGCAGTCGTTAAAATCTACCACATCATTTGCGGCACTCTGACTATTTACGGGCAGCCTGCCATGGCCAATACCTGCGCGGGCTTTACGGGCAGCGGCTTTTTGGCTACCAGTAATGGCTATGTTGCAACCAATGGCCACGTCGTGGTCTATAGTGCTAAAGACCGCTTAGTTGATGTGCTGACGTCGCAGTCGAGCCTGCTGCTGGGCTACCTGCAAGGCATGGGCCTAAATAACTCCCAGATCCAAACCGCCGCCCAAAACCCAGCCTTTTTAGCCTCTGTTATTGCCAAAATCTATGATGTGCCAGATTCCGACCTGCTGTTTACGAACAGTGACGAAGTAACACTAGTTGCACTAGGTACAGCAGTGCCGCAATTTGGATCAATCAACACCACCGCCGATGTAGCCAAGCTCAAAAAAGACAATGCCGACTATAAAGTAGCCAAAATCGTAGCTTACAACTACTCGTCAAAAGACATGCTGACGGCAATCGCCAACCCAACGCAGGGCTTTAGCGCTAGCGATGTGGCGCTGCTTAAAATTGATGTTCACAATGCACCAACCATTAGCGTCAGTAGCCAAAAGCCTACCCAAAATGAAAAACTATATTTAATGGGTTTCCCTGGCGATGCCGACAATGCCTTAACCGACAATACTAACCTCAGCGTCACAGTCACCGACGGGGTAATTAGCTCGATCCGCAAAGCAGCTGGTGGCTTTGGCCAGCTCTACCAATCCGATGCCGACGCATCGCACGGCAACAGCGGCGGCCCAGCGGTCGATGAAAGTGGCGGCGTTATCGGCCTCTTAACCTACCGCGAGGCCGGCGACTCCACTGGCAATGCCGCCAAGAGCTACATCCGTGACATTACTGACTTTACTAACTTGGCCAAAGCCAACAACGTTGCCATTAATAGTAGTAGCAATACACAACAATTGTGGCAGAGTGGTTTACAGCTGTTTTCTGAAAGCCACTACAGCGCCGCCCTCAAGAACTTCCGCCAAGTCCAAACACTTTATCCATCGCATCGCCTAGCAGCTACTTATATTGACTCGTCTAAGACGGCCATTGAGCAGGGCAAAGACATAAGGTTGTTACCAGTTGGCGTTATTGTTGCCGTGCTAGTTGTAGCGGTTGGTGCTGTCGTCTCGGGTGTCGTTATGGTCTTCCGCCACCGTCTGCGCCACTTGCTATATAAGGCATACCAGCCGTTGATGCCTGAGGGCAAACCAGGCGCCTCTGGTTTTGTAGTCAACAAGGATACCCATAGCCTGATACAATAGGGCGATGTCAGAAACACTCGAGCAAGTTACCATTCAAAAGCTAGTCCATGGCGGCCAAGGCCTAGCCGAGCTGGCTGACGGCCGCAAAGTCTTTGTTTGGAACGCGCTGCCCGGCGAAACAGTCGGCATTAGGGTTATCAAAAATAAGCGCTCCTACTGCGAAGCAATTGCCGAAGAAATCATCACTGCCTCATCCGAACGCGCCGAGCCCCAAGAAGAAAATTACCTGGCCACAAGCCCGTGGCAAATGATGGCTTATGATGCAGAGAACAGATACAAAAAAGCAATTATAACCGAATTATTTGAACACGAAAAAGTGTCACTACCAAGCGTGAGTGATGTTGTAGCACCGGCCGGTGAGTGGCACTACCGCAACAAAATGGAGTACTCGTTTTGGGGCGATGACGACGGCCTGCACTTGGCTTTGTACCGCCGCGGCAGCCATGGCAAGCAAATTGTCACCGGCAGCAGGCTGGCACTGCCGGCAATTGACGCCGCTGCCAATGCCGTGGCCGCTGAATTGTCACGCCTAGGCGCCAGGGCCGGCGATTTAAAAACAGTCATTGTCCGCTGCAACCAAAAAGGCGAGGCAGTAGCCGCACTGTTCACTAAACTCGACGGCTTCAAAAAACTGGAGCTGCCATCGGAACTTAAAGGCCTGCGTGTTTACCACTCCAACCCCAAAAGCCCGGCCAGCGTCCCAACTAAATTGCTCTACGAACTTGGTGATGTCACACTCCAGGATGAGCTGCTTGGCCAAGTATTTACCTACGACGCCGACTCATTCTTTCAAGTTGGCATACCAATTTTTGAAAAGGCCTTGGGCCGCATCAAAGAGCACATCACCGAGCCAACAATAACTGATATGTACGCTGGTGTTGGCTCGATTGGCCTGAGCATTGCCAGTCAACACGTTGACCTAATCGAACTAGACCCAGCAACCGCCGCCATGGCACGCCTTAACGCCGAAAACAGTGGCCTAAGCGTCACGGTTATTGAAGCCTCCTCAGAAAAAGCTTTAGACATGATAACAGGGGAACAGCCGGTCATTTTTGACCCGCCGCGTGCCGGCCTGCACGACAAAGTCGTCGACCGCGTTTTAGAAACACTGCCACCAAAAGTTGTTTACCTGAGCTGTAACCCAGCCACCCAGGCCCGTGACCTTGCCAAGCTGCAAGAGAAATATGAAATTAAATTCTTCGAAATCTACAACTTTTTCCCGCACACGCCTCACATAGAAACCCTAGCTATACTCGGACTTAAGCGTTAGAACAAAAAGCTTGTGGTTTGCTTAAAGCTGGTGGTATTCTGTGAGTAGAATTAACAACGAGGCACCACAATGGATCAAGACCAGCAGCAACCGCAGAATCAGCAAGAATATAATGACAGCCCGACTCCTGAGCAGCCAAGTCCGCCAGTAGTGGTATCGAGTGAGCCAAGTTGGCAGCCCGAACCAGCGGCTTCGACGGCACTAGTAGCGGCCACCACTGCAGCCCCAACTTCTTTAGTGCCACAGCCAGTGGTAAATGTACTTAGCCCGCGCGGCGTTGAATACGTGTTCCTAGTTATTACGCTGTTCACGGCGGCAATTGGCCTGAGCAGCGGCCTGTTAGCAGCCGTTAACGGTGCTTTAAGTTTTAGCAGCTTGTCGTTCCCAACGGCGCTTTTGCTTGTTTCGTTGCCGTTGTTTGCCTGGCTATTCCTGCGCCTCAAAAAAGCCGAGCTCCTTGATCCGGGCGCGGCACTCGACGCTTCAAAGCGCCGTAGCACCCAGACAACCCAAATTATTTGTTTCCTAGTCGTATTATTTACGCTAATTGGCTTAGTAACAGCCGTCATGGCTAAGATCGGTGGCAATCTTGGTGAGAGCATTGTCAAAATTATCCTCGATGTCCTAGTACTGCTAGTCGTATTCGGCGGCATCCTGGCTTATTACTGGCGCGACGAACACAAGGCCTAAACCATGCGAACCCCTACACCTAAAGGACTGCGTAAATATCAAATTGGTTTGGCGGTACTCGGCGCTGTTACATTAGCCATGCTGGCAATTACTGTAGTGCAAGCCCAAGCTGCCAAAGCCGATGACGTTACATATAAGGCCGCCCAAAATGCTGCTGAAAAACTTCAAGCTTACACCACAGCCAAAGACAGCATTCCAGCCTCACTGGCCGCAGCCGGAGTTAATAGTGCCCCAGACAGCATCAAATACACCAAACTCTCATCTACTAAGTACCAGTTCTGCGTCACCTACAAATCCGAGAGCGCCTTTAGCAGTAGCGATGTCCAATCGCGCCTCCTCTCGGGAGTCTACGGCTCAAGCTTTAGTAGCAAGAGCGGGGCAGATGCCACTGAATCCAGTTACCTTTACCTCACCCCCAACCACAAAAAAGGCCAGACCTGCCAAACGATCAAGCCATATATTTACACTAGTTCTAGTTATTTCGGCGGCAGTTCATCGAGCTCAAGTTCGGTTGACGATATTTACACCAAATGCGACAAACTCTATCCTGACTCTTCCCAAACAACCGAGTACTTCGCCTGCATCAAGAACGGCACCAACTCCTCAAGTTCCCAGACGCTGACAAATTAGCTGCCATCGCTTGCTATACTGTTAGCCATGGCCAACAACTACTTCCGGGAGCGCAGCCAACCCTACCAACCAGGGCAGGTGGCACCGTTCAAAGTTTCACGCTCCAAAATCGAGCTATTTATGCAGTGCCCGCGCTGCTTCTGGCTCGATGTACGCCTCAAAATTACGCGCCCCAGCTCGCCGCCGTTCAACATCAACAAAGCCATCGACGAACTGTTCAAAAAAGAGTTTGACCGCTACCGTGCAGCCAAGCAGCCACATCCGATCATGACCGACAACCAGGTCAAAGCAGTGCCATACCAGCACGCCGACCTAGATACCTGGCGTTACAATTTTACCGGTGTTACCACACTGCACCAGCTCACCAATTTGCATGTTTTTGGCGCCATTGATGACGTCTGGATAAACGAAGACGGGGAACTGATCGTCGTTGACTACAAAGCCACATCAAAGGACAAAGAAGTTAGCATCGATAGCGACTGGCAGATCAGTTACAAACGCCAAATCGAAGTCTACCAATGGCTACTCCGGCAAAACGGCTTCCCGGTCAGCAACACCGGCTACTTTGTCTACACCAACGGCCGCATGGACCTGGACGGCTTTAACGACCGCCTGGAGTTCCGTACAAAACTTATCCCATACACTGGCAGCGACTCCTGGGTAGAACCAACCCTCGCCAAAATGAAAGCCTGCATGGACTCTGATACCATGCCGCCAATCGGCGACGACATCATGGGCGGCCCATGCCAATATTGCACCTACGCCCGCCAACGCACCGAACTCACACTTAAAGCGCTTAAGAAGTAGGCTATAATAATCCCATGCTTGATATTCAGTTCATCCGCGACAATGCCGACCTTGTTAAGAATAAGTCCGCCCAAAAGGGTTATAAAGTTGATGTTGATAAGCTCCTCGCGCTCGACGGCACCCGCCGCGCACGCTTAACGCAGGCTGATGAATTGCGACAACGTCGCAATTTACAGGCGGCAGAAGCCAAAGGCCAAAGGCCTTCGGAAGAACAGCTTAACGCTGGCCGCCAACTTAAAGAAGAACTCACCAAAATTGAAGCAGACCTGACACTTATAGAAGGGCAGTACAATGAGCTGCTTAAGGCCATCCCTAATATGCCCATCGATGACGTGCCAGTTGGTGCCAGCGAAGACGAAAACGTCGTTGCAAAAGAGGTGGGCGACAAGCCACACTTTGATTTTGAGCCAAAGCAGCACTTTGAACTGGCCGAACCAAAAGGACTAATAGACAAGGAACGGGCTGCCAAAATTGCCGGCAGCCGCTTTGCCTACCTTAAAGGTGACCTTGTAAGGTTGCAATTCGCTATCATCCAGTGGGTTATGCAGACGCTGGGTGACCAAACCGTTATCCAAAAACTGGTTGACGAAAACGGCCTAAGCCTCAGCGCCAAGCCATTCACGCCAATCCTGCCTCCAGCCATGCTGCGCACCGAACCCTACATTGCCAGTGCCAGGCTCAATGCCGAAGAAGTTACCTACAAAATCGAGCAGGACGACCTCTGGCTTAACGCTAGTGCTGAGCACACGCTTTGCACCATGTACTGGAACGAAATCCTGCCAGAATCCGAATTGCCTATAAGATACCTGGGGTACTCCACTAGCTTCCGGCGCGAAGCCGGTACCTATGGCAAAGACACCGAAGGCATCCTGCGCATGCACCAATTCGACAAACTCGAAATGGAAGTCTTTAGTACTGGCGAAACCGGCCTCCAAGAGCATTTATTGCTCGTTGCTATCCAGGAATATTTGGTTCAGCAGCTTGGCTTGCCGTACCGCGTTGTTCAGAAATGTACCGCCGACATTGGTAAGCCCAACGCCCGCGGTATAGATATCGACACCTGGATGCCAGGGCAGGGCCAATACCGCGAAACTCACACCGCCGATTACATGACTGATTACCAGGCCCGCGACCTCAAAATCCGCGTCAAACGTAGTGACACAACTGAGCTTGTTCATACTAATGACGCCACAGCTTTCGCCCTCGGCCGGATCATGATTGCCATCATGGAAAACTACCAAACCGCCGATGGCAACGTAACCGTTCCAGAAGTGTTGCGGCCATTTATGGGCGGAATATCACAGCTGTAATTGTGATTCTTTCCATACCCAGCCTTGCCGGTCGGGCGTATACTAGGTAGTACAGACGTACATAAACAAAAGGAGGCATTCATGCTGCAAAAATTCGAAATCAACGGTGTTCACACCACAATTGACGATAATTTGCGCAAATACGTCACCAAAAAAATCGGTGGCCTAGATAAATACCTCTCCCGTCATGACCGCCAAAGTGTCCACGCCTCAGTCTTCCTAAAAGAGGGAAAGGCCAAGGATAAGAACCGCTTTACCTGCGAAGTAAAACTCATGCTCCCGCGTGAGACCCTGATTATCAAAGAATCAACGCTCAATTCGTTTGCGGCTGTTGATATTGTTGAAACTAAGCTCAAGAACCAGCTCAAAAAGCACAAAGATAAGCATGAGAACGGCAAAATGCACCGTCATCTCTTTGGCCGCTTTAGCCGCAAAGGCCTCTTGCCGGAGCAAATGCCTCAGCCCGAAGCCTAAATCGGCTGTATTACCGTAGTCAAAACTCTGAAAGTCATCTATACTAAATTGACATTACTTTCTAGAGTTTCTAATACTGGGAGATAGGGGATAGATGAACATCGTCTTTAAGAAGATTTTGGGTGATCCGCAGGCCAAAACCGTGAAGCGGTTACGTAAGCGTGCCATAGCCGTTAACGAACTCGGTGACAAATATAAAAAGCTGACAGACGTACAGCTGCGTGAGCAAACAGATGTGCTCAAAAAGCGCCTCAAAAAAGAGTCAATCGACGCAATTTTGCCCGATGCTTTTGCTGTTGTCCGCGAGGCCGCTACCCGTGTGCTTGGCCAGCGTCACTTTGATGTGCAGCTAATTGGTGGCATGGTGCTCCACGAAGGCAATGTTGCCGAAATGCGCACCGGTGAAGGTAAAACCCTAGTTGCAACCGCACCAGTTTACCTCAACGCCCTGACAGAAAAAGGCGTCCATGTTGTAACGGTTAACGATTACCTGGCACAGCGTGATGCCGGCTGGATGGGCCAAGTCTACGACTTCCTCGGGCTCACTACCGGTGTTATTGTTGGCGACCACAGCTACATCGTAGATAAAACCTACACCAATACCGACCATGAAGATGAGCGCTTTAGGCACCTCAAGCCCTGCACACGGCAGGAAGCCTACGCCGCCGATGTCACCTACGGCACCAACAACGAGTACGGTTTTGACTACCTCCGCGACAACATGGTCCGCGAAGAAGACCAGCTCCGCCAGCGCCCATTGCACTACGCCATCGTCGACGAAGTTGACTCCATCCTTATCGATGAGGCAAGGACCCCACTTATTATTAGCGCTCCAAGCGTCACCAGTGGTACAGCCTACGCCCAGTTTTCTAAAGTTGTCCGCCAGTTAGTTAAAGAAAAGCACTTCGAAACCGACGAAAAGCGCAAAACCGTTATCCTAACCGACAAGGGCGTCGAAAAAGTCGAGAAAATCCTTGGCATCGACAACCTCTACGGCTCAGAAAATATCCGCACCATTTACCACTTGCAGCAAGCCCTGCGGGCCCACGCGCTGTTCCACCGCGACAAAGATTACGTTGTTACTGGTGACGGGGAAGTTGTGATTGTCGACGAGTTCACCGGCCGTTTACTGGCCGGCCGCCGTTACAACGAAGGCTTGCACCAGGCCATCGAAGCCAAAGAGGGCGTCGAAGTCCAGCAGGAAAGCATGACACTAGCGACCATTTCGTTCCAGAACTACTTCCGCCTTTACGACAAGCTGTCCGGCATGACCGGTACTGCCCAAACCGAATCAGAAGAATTTCACCAGATCTACAAGATCGACGTCGTGGAGATTCCGAGCAACCGGCCCCAAGCCCGTATCGACCGCGTCGACCGCATTTACCGAAACGAAAAAGCTAAATTTAGGGCCATTGTCCGTGAAGTAAAACTGCTGCACACCAAAGGCCAGCCGGTGCTTATAGGTACCGTGTCTATCGAGAAAAACGAAGCCCTTGGCCAAATGCTAAATAAAGCTGGCGTGGCGCACCAAGTCCTAAATGCCAAGAATAACGAACGTGAAGCTAAGATCGTGGCCGAAGCTGGCCGCAAGGGTGCCGTCACCCTCGCTACCAACATTGCCGGCCGTGGTACAGATATCGTGCTTGACCCAGAATCAAAAGACCTGGGCGGCCTGTTTGTACTCGGTAGTGAGCGCCACGAATCCCGTCGTATCGACAACCAGCTGCGTGGCCGTTCCGGCCGTCAGGGTGACCCCGGCGTTACCCAGTTCTTCGTTAGTACTGATGATGACCTGATGCGTATTTTTGGTGGTGACCGCATCGGCAGCATTATGGAGCGCCTAAGCGTCGATGATGACACGCCAATTGAAAACCGCCTGATTAGTAAGAGCCTCGAAGGTGCCCAGAAGAAAGTCGAAGGCTACCACTTTGACCAGCGTAAGAGCGTCGTGCAATACGACGACGTCATGAACCGCCACCGTAAAGCCACCTATGCCATGCGCCGCGAAATCCTCCACAGCAATGACATCAAAAAGCGCGTCAGCATTTTCATCGAAGAAGAAGTTAACGCTATGGCCACCTCGCCGCTGGTGAGCAGCGAGCAGTTTGAAGACGTCCTACGAGAAGTTTTCCCATTCGATGAAGCCACGCTCGACCGCTTGTTTGACACCGATGCCAGCAAGTTCAGCCAAGTTTTCCTGACCCAGGCCAAAGAACTCTACGACGGCCGTGAAACTGCCTTTACAGTAGAAGTTATGCGCAAAGTGGAGCGCGATATCTACCTGCAGGTGCTCGACAACCTGTGGATGCAGCACCTCGAAAACATGGACCACTTGCGCGAAGGTATCCACTGGATGAGCGTTGGCCAGCAGGACCCATTAGTCGAATACCGCCGCCGCGGGCAGCTGTTGTTTGAAGATATGCAGCATACACTCCGTCACGATGTCCTGCGCGCCCTATTCCACGCCCAGCCAATTAGCCAGGAAGACCTCGACAAGGCTACCGAAACCGAACTAACGCGCGCCGCCCGTGGTTCCATTGAGAACGCATCACAGATCAACAATGCCCAATCCGAGTTTGACGAGGGCGACTTTAACAACCACAAAGCTGCCAACGTTGCCAACAAGAAGAAACCTACCAATATCAAGCAAGCGCGCAAAACTGAGCGCAAGCGTAAGACTACCGCCAAGCGGAGAAAGAAGTAGCATTTGAAGCATACTGTCCAGGAAATTGAACTTAAGAACGGAGCCAAAGGCCTCCTGATTCATGTCCCCGACGCATCAGTCATGACCTTTGACGTAAACTTCCGGGCCGGTGAGTACCTAGTCAGCGAAGCCAAGTGGGAAGTGCCGCACCTTATGGAGCACGTGCTACTGGGCGCCAACGAACTCATACCCCGTGCCCGCGACTTCCAGGCCGAACTCGAAAAAAACGGCGCCTACAGCAACGCCACTACCGGCGTTTACGACATTACCTACGAAGCCGAATGTGCCGATTTTGAGTGGGACCGCGTGCTTGGCCTAATGCTGATTGCCATCACTAAGCCGCTGTTTTTGGAAGAAGAATTCCAGGCCGAATTTGGTAACGTCCAAGAAGAAATGGCCGCCCGCAGCAACAACCACTTCCGCCGCTTGAGCCTAGAGATGCGCGGCGCCCTTGGCCTGATTGCCAAGACTGACCACGAACGCCTGGAGCTTATGCAAAATGTCACGGTCGAAGATGTCCGTGAACACTACCAACGGACGCATTTTGCCCCCAACATGCGTTTTGTGGTTGCCGGCAACCTAACGCCAAAGCGCCAGGAAAGTATTGCCAACCTATTTGAGTCGGTCGAGTTACCTACTAAAGGCAAGCGCTACGAGCTGCCACATGAGCTGCCAAAAAATCTCCACAAGCCGGTCTACGTTGCCAACGACACCGTCGAAAACCTGTACTTCTACATCGATACTTTCATGAAGCGCCGTTTAACCGACCCGGAAACCGACTCGCTCAACCTGGTTAACACCATGCTTACAGAAACCTTGTATTCCAAGATCCTTGGCACGGCCCGCGAGCGCGGATTAGTTTATGGTATGAGTTCGGGCCTGAGCCAAACGCGCGATGCCAGCAACTGGTGGTTCGGCGCCCAGGTTTCAGACAAAAACGCCGGTGCCTTAATGCAAATTATTGTTGAAGAGCTTGGCAAAGTCCTGGCCGGCGATGTCAGTAAAGACGAAATCGAAGCCACTAAACAGTACGCCCTTGGCCGCTTCCAGCGCAGTGCCCAGACAGTTGGTGGTACGGCTTCCGGCTACGTTGGCCGGTACTTCTTTGACGGTGTCGTTGAGAATTATTACAAAGTGCCGGAGCGCATTAAGGCAGTTACCAAAGAGCAAATTATAGAGGTCGCCAACCAAATGTTTGCCGAAACCGTCTGGGGCTTTGGCGTCCTAGGCAATTGTGGTGAGCATTTTGCCCAAGAGCTCCAGGCCGAACTAGCCGCCCTATGGAGCCCAGCCCGCCAGCTTGAGTCTGAGGTACTTCAAAATGGACGAGCAGCGTAAGCACGCCCAAGAACTTGCGGCAGCAGTTTCGGCTGCTGTAGCTAAACTCAACATAGAATCGCTGGCCAAAGAACTTGGCAGCTTGCGTGCTGAGTCCCAGGCTGCGGACTTTTGGCAGGAGGCCGCTGCCGCCCAGGAAACCATGAAACAAATTTCCCGCCTCGAAGCCCGGGTACAGCCTTGGCTCGAACTGCAGCAGAGTATTGCTGACTGCACCGAGCTACTTGAGCTTAATGACGACAGCGTCCAGGCAGATATTACAGAACAGCTTAATAGTGCCAGCCAGCAGTTTGACCAACTCAAAGAGGCCCTCAAGTTCAACGGTCCCTATGACGATCATGATGCAATCATTAGTTTGCACGCCGGGGCAGGGGGCACCGATGCCCAGGACTGGGCCGGTATGTTGCTGAGGATGTACAGCCGCTACTTCGAAAAAAATGGCTGGAAAACCACCATGATCGATGAATCGGCTGGTGACGAAGCCGGTATTAAAAGCGTAACCCTAGAGGTAGAAGGCGACTTTGCCTACGGCAAACTGCAGGGTGAGCATGGGGTCCACCGCCTAGTGCGCCTTAGCCCATTTAACGCCGACAACTTGCGCCAAACCAGCTTTGCCAAAGTTGAAGTCATGCCTAAAATCAATGCACCGGAAGATCTTGAAATCGATGAAAAAGACCTGAAAATTGATGTCTACCGCAGCGGCGGCCATGGCGGCCAGAGCGTAAACACGACCGATTCAGCCGTTCGGATCACGCACCTGCCAACTAATATCGTCGTCGCTATCCAGAATGAGCGTTCACAACTGCAAAATAGGGAAACTGCCATGACGATTGTGCGTTCACGCCTTGCGCAATTGCAACTTGAGCAACATGCCGAAAAGGTTAGTGAGCTCAAAGGCCCAAACGAGCAGGCTGCTTGGGGTAATCAGATTCGTAGTTATGTGTTGCATCCCTACAAACAAGTTAAAGATTTACGTACACGCTACGAAACCAGTGATCCCGATTCGGTACTCAACGGTGAGCTTGACCCACTCATAGATTCGTACCTTGAATTTATCCTTGGTAAATAAAACGCTAGCGTTTTGACCACTAGGGGTGGTAAAGTAATTAAGAGTATTAGTTTAGTGTGGTCTGAACTACTAAAGCGACAAATAACAAACACCAGCTATGCCTAAAAAGAATAAAATCAAAAGCCCCGGTGCGCTCAACCGCAGCCTGATGCTTTTTATCGTGGGCGGGGTGGCAATTATGGGTGCGCTGTATATTGCGTTCAGCTCTGCTGCCACATCAGCGCCAACCGGCACCTTAACCTGTGCCTCAAATACCACGAACATTACTCTCAGCTACAACTTTAGCGGCACCACAAACGGAGTCTATCTCATCAAAAAACAATCAGGCGCCAGCGACGTCGTCGTTGCAGGGTACACTACACCCTCCGGCAATGGTGCCATTGATGGCCAAGCCACCGCCGGTGTTAATTACACCTATGTTATGACAGCCCGCGGAACTAACCAACTGTTGGACTCGACACCCTGTGCGACTAAGTCATCGACTACAACTACAACGCCACCTCCTTCGACAACGCCACCGCCATCCGGCACGCTAACCTGCGCATCAGACACGTCACACATCACGCTTTCGTACAGTTTTAGCAATACTGCGAATGGCGTTTACCTTATAAAGAAGCAATCGGGCGCTAGCGATGTAGTAGTTGTGGCCTACACCACCCCCTCAGGCAATAGTGCCGTTGATGGCCAAGCCACCGCCGGTGTTAGCTATAGCTACGTTATGACAGCCCGCGGCACCAACCAGCAACTTGCCGTGGCTTCACCATGCGTAACTAAGG